>NZ_JAEKIW010000012.1 GCF_016757965.1 Archaeoglobus neptunius
ATGGAGAGGGTGAGTGCAATAGCCAGCCAGACCCTCCAGGTTCTGATCGAGAACTTCAAGATATTTGACTCCACGGGCAATGACGTTTCAAGGGATTACGCTGAAATGATGGCAAATGGGGGGAGAAGACTATTTTGAATTTTTTCCCCAGACATGCCAGCTGGAAAAATAATATATCTTTTTTGATCTACCCTATTCGATGAAAGAGCTTGTACTTGCCCTTGATGTGCTTGACTCAGCCAGAGCCCTTGAGGTTGCAAAAAGCACATCAGATTACGTTGACAGGATAAAGGTTAACTATCCTCTTGTCCTCTCAGCAGGGCTCGGGATAATTGCGGAACTTGCAAAAGTCAAACCGGTAATTGCGGATTTTAAGATTGCGGACATACCCTACACAGCCTCTCTGATTGCAGAGATCGCCTTTGAAGCAGGCTCTTCTTCGGTAATAGCCCATGGCTTTTGCGGGGAGGATATGTTGAAAGAGGTTGTGGATGTTGCTGAGGGATACGGCGGAAAGGTTTATGCGGTCACCGAACTGAGCAGTCCTGGTGGGGAGGAGTTTATGTCACCTGTCGCCCTGAAAATCGTTGAAAAGGCGAAGAGGGCAGGATGTCATGGATTGATTGCACCGTCAACGAGGTTGAAGAGGTTAATGTTGATCAGGAAGGCTGCTGGAGATGAAATGGAAATCCTGTGTCCCGGACTCGGTGCGCAGGGGGGAAGCACTGAAGCTGTTAAATATGCCGATGCAATAATAGTTGGTAGGGGTATCTATGCAGCAGATGATCCGGGAAAGGCGGCAGAGCGATACAGAAGACTCCTCGAAATTTGAGCTGATAGCCTTTGATATGGATGGCACCCTAATAGAGCTGAACATACCCTTTGACGAAATAAGGGAGAAGCTTGGCATTAAGAAAAGGTTTATCCTCGAGTCCATCATGGAGGAAACGGATTTAGAAAGAAGACGTGAGATGTTCAGAATTCTGGAGGAATACGAGATCAAGAGCGCCCTTGATGCCGTTCCAGCCTACTACGCCAGAAAACTTATAGAGGGGCTTGACAGCAGGGTGATCAAGGGCATCATTACGAGGAACAGCAGGAGGAGTGCGGAAATTGTTGCTGAGAGGCTCGGGTTCAGCTTTGACTTCATCATCGGAAGAGAAGACGCCCATCCCAAACCCTCTCCAGCACCCCTAAGGCTTGCACTGGACATGTTCGACGTTGAACCGTCAAATGCGTTGATGGTCGGCGATTTTCTCTTTGATCTGCTGTCGGGAAGGGCTGCCGGTGTGAGGACTGCTCTGATCATTACGGAGAGAAACAGGGAAATGGTAAAGTCTTTTATCCAGTACGCAGACTATGTTTTCAACTCTCTTGAGGAGCTTGCAGAATTTCTCGGGGTGAGGGGATGACCGAGATTCCAAAAAGCCATCCAAGATACGTCTCGCTGATGACGAGGGAGCGGCTGGTGGAGGGTGTGAAGCTTGGAGTTACTGCGATGCAGGGATTGATCGCTCACGGCAGAGGCGAGGCTTTCGATTACATCCTGGGGGAGAAGACCAGAGAATTTGCGCTGAAGGCTGAGAAGGCTGCTGTAGCTTCGATGCTGCTGGCAAAACATCCCGTAATTTCCGTGAACGGCAACACTGCAGTTCTCGTTCCGGAGGAGATTAAAAGGCTTGCAGACGCTGTTGGGGCGAAGGTCGAGGTAAATGTCTTCCACTACAGTCCTGAGAGAGTGGAGAAGATTAAGAGTTACCTTGAAAGGTATGGAGTTGAGGTTCTTGCCGCCTGCGATGCAGTTCTCGATGGCCTTGAATCTGCGAGGAGGATTGTGGACAGCAGAGGGATTTTAATTGCCGATGTCGTTCTCGTTCCCCTTGAAGATGGAGACAGGTGTGAAATTCTGAAGAAACACGGAAAGAGGGTTATAGCAATTGATCTTAATCCATTATCGAGAACTGCAAGAATGGCGGACATAACTATTGTTGATAACATCGTGAGGGCTTTTTCAAAAATGATAGAGATGGCGGAAAAGATGAGGGAGTGGAGCAGGGAGGAACTGAATAGGATAGTCGGGGAATATGACAACTCGGAGATTCTCGCAGAAGCTGTCAGGGAAATAAAGAGATATCTGGAAAAAACCGCTGAGGAGATCACTCGTTGAACTTCCTGTCAGTGATGTAGAATGTTGCAGTTCCGGTTGCTATGAGGTCTCCATTTTCGTTTCTCACTTCCCCGTAACCAACAGCTACCTTGCCTCCGATATTCATCGGCATGCCAACTCCAACCACCTTGCCTTCGGTAACAGGCCGGATGTAGTGGATGTTCAACTGTGCAGTTACGGCTGTTTTGCCAATCTTAACGACCTCTCTGTTGACATTCAGTCCGATTGCCGAGTCAAGCACGCTTGCTATCGCCCCTCCATGAGCCATTCCCAGAGCCTGAACATGCTTGTTTTTTTCGATTCTCATTTCCACAATAATTCTGTCTCCCTGCAGTTTTGGAACCATTCCTGTGAGCCTGTACCACGGTGCAGAACCGACCACATTCAGCACATTCTCGAACCCGTCCATAAAATTGAAGGGAAATGAAATTTTTAATAATTTTCACTCTCTGCAGTCTACCACTCCACCGTGATAGCCCTGTTCGGACACGCCCTTACACATGCTCCACACTCCATGCAGGCATCCTCATCAACGAAAGCAACGCTGCCGTTGAGGTGTATGGCATTCCCCTTGCACTCGGCCAAACACAACCCGCATCCGTCGCATTTTGCCACATCGATGACCGCAGGCATAAATAATTGAAATGTATTTCGAAAAATAGATGTTGGGAGGTTTTGAAGAAATCAGTCAATTCTGTCCTCACATCGGCTTTTAATGGGATTATCGCAGATGCCACTCATCAGCAGCGAGTTTGTCTTCAGGATGAAAAATTCCAGCAGCAATCTTTAAATTGGTTTTGGATATGTAGTTCCCATGCTAGTTCTTGATGGTGGAAAAGTAATTGATCCTGCAGGGGATAGGGTAATAGGCAGAGGGAGGATAATTATTGACTCTGGAAAAATCGTTGATGCTGGCTCAGTTAGTGAGGTAGATGTGCCGGACAGCTCCTCAGTCATCGATACAGGCGGTTTAACGATTATGCCGGGACTCATCGATGCGCACATGCACATAACGGGGTTCAGGAGCGGTGACTATGTGCGGGAAAGTTTGCTGACACCTTTTGGCGTTTTTGTTGCGAGGGCCATAAAGGATCTCGAAGCCATGCTTGATGCCGGATACACCACGGTGGTGGATGCTGGTAGTATTGTTGCGCTGCATCTGAGGGATGCGGTTGAAGAAGGGGTCGTAAGAGGGCCGAGAATTCTGGCCTCGGGATATCCCCTCTCCCAGACCTTTGGCCATGGAGACATTCATTTCCTTCCTCCGGAGATGGCCGATCCGAGAACCTCGCCAGTAAAAATTCCCTTTCAGTCTCTGCTTTGCGATGGAGAGGACGAGTTCAGAAAGGGCGCCCGCTATGCCCTGAGGGAGGGTGCGGACTTTCTCAAGATTTTCGTAACCGGGGGTGTTGCCTCGCAGAAGGACAAGCCTGAGTACCCACAGATGACAAGAAGAGAGATTGCTGCTGTTGTTGAAGAGGCGAGAAGAGCCGGTAGATTCGTGCACGCCCATGCCGAATCATCTGAAGGCTACATCAACGCTGTGGAAGAAGGGGTGAGGACTCTTGCTCACGGGATGGATCTGAATCAGGATGCAGTAAACGTCTCTCTCGAGAGAGATGTCACCCTTATTCCAACACTCTCGATTGTCGATGTAACGCTGAAGTTCGGCCCCTCCATCAACCTTCCCGACTGGATGCTCGAAAAGCTTCAGGAGGTTCATGAAAGGCACATTGAGTCTGTCAAAAAAGCTTACAGAGAAGGTGTCAGACTGGCAGCAGGTACGGATTTCTTCATAGGTGCGAAGGATGTACAGCTTTACGGACTTAACAGTCTTGAAATTAAACTTCTTGTCAATTTGGGTGTTAAACCAATGGACGCTCTGAAGGCCGCAACCATTAACGCTGCAGTATCCGCTGGTTTGGACAGGATAACGGGTTCTCTGGAGACTGGAAAGGTTGCGGATATCATAGTTGTCGATGGGGACCCCACGGAAAATCCCGAAATACTTGTGAATCAGAACAACATAAAGATGGTAATCAAAGAGGGGAAAATTGTTAAGCAGATGTAAAAACTCAGGGAACGAGTCGATGCCTGTCCCTCGGGAAGAGAACGGCCTCTCTGACGTTCTTCAGTCCGAGCATTGACATCAGCAGTCTCTCCGCTCCCAGCCCCCATCCCGCATGTGGAGGCATGCCATAGCGGAAAGCTTCAAGGTAGAATCCGAAGCTTTCTGGCTCCATACCCTTCGCCCTTATGCTCTCAACGAGCATGTCATAGAGGTGAATTCTCTGAGCCCCGCTCGAAAGCTCAAGCCATCCGTGCATGAGGTCGAAGCTCTTGGTTATCTCCGGCCTGTCCTCATATGGCATGGCATAGAAGGGTTTTGATTCAGTCGGCCAGTCCACGATGAAATAAAGACCACCCAGTTCTTCCCCAACAAGCTTCAATGCGTTTGTGCTCAAGTCTTCACCCCATGGAATGCTCTCACCTTTTCTCTCTGCAAGTTCTCTTGCCTCGTCGTAGGTTATTTTCTCAAAGGGAAGTTCCGGAATTTCAATGGAAACTTCAAGCCAGTTAAGATATCTCTCACATTTTTCCGCAACATCGACGTAGATTCTGTGGACAAGTCTTTCAAGAACATCCATCACACCGTTGTGGTCTGTGAAACTCATCTCAATGTCAATCGAGATGGCCTCATTCAAATGCCTCGTGGTGTTGTGCTCTTCGGCCCTGAAGATAGGGCCTATCTCGAACACCTTCTCGAAGCCGGCCCCCATCAGAACCTGCTTGTAAAGCTGGGGGCTCTGGTTCAAGAACGCCTCCTTTTCAAAATAACTCAGTGGAAATAGCTCCGTACCGCCTTCAGTAGCAGTTGAGACAATTTTCGGGGTGTGCACTTCTATAAAACCCTCTTCTGATAAAAACTCTCTGACACTCTGCATCATCTGGTGCCTTATCCTGAAAATGGCCTGAACTCTCGGCCTTCTCAGATCCATAAAGCGGTGGTCAAGGCGTGTGTCAAGCTCTGCCGGAACTTTCTCCGTCACCTCCAGTGGCAGTGGAGCATCGGATCTGTTCAGCACCTCTATTGATTCTGGGATGATCTCAAATCCACCGGGAGCCTTGTCCTCTCTTTTTACCTCTCCCGTCACAGCGATTACGCTCTCCCTTCTGATTTTCTTGGCAAGTTTGAAGATTTCTTTGCTCACGAACTTCTTTGGCAGTGTGATCTGGGCAAATCCTTCTCTATCTCTCAGCAGCAGAAAAACCAGCCCGCCGAGATCGCGAACTTCGTGAACCCATCCATAGAGCGTGACTTTTTTACCCTCCATCTCGGGTTTTATGTCTGCGGTGTGAACTCGCATGCATTTAAGTGGAGGGGCAGTTTTTAATTTTATTTATTTGCCAGAGATGGACAGGACGAAGCTGAAGAGGATAAAAAATTATTTTAAAGATTCTGCAACCTTTGTGAGTTCCTCTTTTGTAATTGTACCGGAAATTGTTATTGTCAAACCATCTTTTTCAAACACGAGCAAACCGGAACCGGCAATTTCAGTGTAGTATCCCTTATTTCCGTTAATGTCTATCTCCTCGTAATTTCCGGAAATCGGCATTTTTCGGGTGGTTTCAGTTAGGACAAGTCCCCCATCACCATACATCAGAGTCACGGTGCTGTTTCCAATGACACTGACCTTCTTCAGCTCAAAGCTTGCTGTGTAGCTCGGAACGAGGATGGTGAAGTTAACGTGTTTCTGCGCCTCACCAACAGTATCGAAATAGCTGATGCCAAAGTCCTCACCTGTTTTTATCCTGGCTCCTTTGGGTGGAGTGAACTCAAAAAGACTGTCGTTCACACCGGTGTTAAACTCAACATCTCTGTATTCGATAACGGATTTAATGCCCATAAATTCCATTTCGATTCTCAGTGGATACCAGTGTTCTTTATCAACGTAAAGAACAGTCGGAGTAGCTGTTCCGTTTTTGGGAGTAAGCCTGAGTTTATAGCAATCCCTGCCGGAAACTTTCGAAATACCGAGAAATTCCACATTATATCGGTCGAGCATGTTTTTGATGTATTTTCCGTAATCAGGTTCCGCCTGCTGAATGCCAGTGTCCAGCACCGTGACCTCGTTGTTTTTCATGTCGTAGATCCACGTTTTGGATCCATTGGTTATGGTCAGCAACCCCATCTCCTTGCTGTACATTCTCGCCTTGTTCGGTTTTTTGAACACGTATTCATACGTCATCTCAAATTTGCCTGCTTTCCCTTCGGCTGAAATGACCATTGTACCCTTGAAATCCTGGATGTTCTCATATTTTTCCTCTAGCTTTTTCGCTATATCCTCCGCACTCATCACCCCTGTTTGTGTGCATCCCAGCACCAGCAGAGTGATAAACACGCATGCTAGCAGCCGTCTCATACTGACATGCCATCCCACCTCTATATAATACTTTTGCTAGCAGATTTCAGTCATTTTTTTAACTTAAATAATTAAAAATTTCATGGAGTGGAACGATATCGGAAGGGAGATTGTAGAAATTTTGAAGCTGAGAATACCACCCGTCGGTGTCGTGTTCTATGAGGAAAAATATGAGCCTGAAAAGGTATTCAAACCCTCCAAGTATGGAATAAAAATGGCCGTATGCCAGGCAATAGCCTTTGCACGTTATATCGGCAGAACCGTGGTTCTGGAGGCTGAGGACTTTGCGTGTCCACCGTCTGAAATTCTTTATGGTGTAGCATCATATGATGGAGGACTCAAGGAAATACTGCTTGGAGCTCAGTGGATAAGGGAGCCAGAATGCGAGGTTGTAGAGAGAACTCTTCCTCCGGGCAAGTACAAAACGTTTGTATTTGGGGACATGACAGGGATGAAGGAGAAGCCGGAAGTCATCCTGATTTTTGGAACTCCCGCCCAAATTGGGAGGCTGATTCAGGCAAAAACATTTTTTGGTGGAAGTGTGAAGGCGTCGCTTACTGCAAAAACTGCGTCCTGTGCCGAGGCTCTGTTTCCCGCATTACTAAGTGGGGAAGTCTCAATTGCCGTTCCGGGTGCTGGAGACAGAGTATTCGCTGCGGTAAATGAAACTGAAATGATATTTGCCATGCCATACGGTTGGACTGGCAGGATTCTGGAAGGTCTTAAAAACGCTGGCAAAGGGGCGAATATCAGCTATCCACCCTCTCCGTTCCTCATGTATACACCGAGATTTCCGAAACACTACAGAGAGACAGCAGAAAAGTTCAGGAGGATCTAGCGCTTTAGGGCTGTTATAACTCCGTGGCATCTGCAGGCAGTAGCTATCACAATATTCCTTCTTTTTTCTGCTTCCCTCAACACGTTGATAAAATCTCTGCCCTCTATCCCACCCAGTCCGGGTTTTAGCTGATGGCTTACGAGTACGAACGCATCAGGCCACGCATACCTGACAAGCTCGTGCATGGGGCAGGGTTTTCTGATTTTTGTTACGGGACAGATGTCGGGGGCCGGACATTTCTCAAGGCACTCGTGGTCCCGATTGTAGCTAACAACTAAGCTGCCCCTTCCGGATGAGATGACAACCCTTGTGGGCAAACCAGCAGCTATGCAGTCAACCACTTCGTACCAGGGCTCAAATCCGTATTTACGTCTTACAGCCTCTGCGGCAACATGAATTGGAGCTGTTGGAAATATGTATTCTATCCTCAAATTTCTGACCAGATCGGGCAGAATACTCACATCTCCTTTGAGAAAGAATTCTCCTCCATAATCAACTTCATCGAGACTGGGGACGACTTTGAGGGATAGTTCTTTCACAGCGGTGCAATCTTCACTTACGTCTATTACGATAAAATCTCTGTTTCTCTCCCTCAAATATCTCGCAGCCTCGACTCCGTATCTCCCTCCCCCTACCACAACGTCCATTTTATCACCTGAATGGCGGCCTGATCAGCCTGATTTTTCTCCCGTTCCATTCTATCTCTTCGACAATATTTTCCCCTATTCTTTCCTCGATTTTCTCCACCTCACCAAGACTTCTTACTTCAAAAGCGGGGATATCCGCCTTCTCAAAAATCTCAATCGCCTCTTCAGTGCTCATTGTTAGTAGCCTATCCTGAATGGCATTTTTTACTTCATCGTACCTAGAAAAGCTTTCGATCAGTGAAAAACTGAAGTCTAATCTCAGTATGTCGCAAAGTCTCCTCCAGAAGTGCTCCTCGGCAATTATACCTATGGTTATGTATCCGTCTCTGGTCCTGTATATCCCATATACGGGGTTGCTTGAAAAGGCCGGAAGGATGCCCATTCCATTGAGTATTGAGGAGCTGTGGATCGGAACCGAGAAAAGAGCTGAGTGAAACATGCTGATGTCTATGTATCTGCCCTTTCCGGTTCTCACCCTTTCAAATAAGGCTGCCAGAATTGCGATTGTTGCATACACGGCCGATGAAAAATCCGCCAACTGGACATTTGGGTCTCTCAGTTCCCGTATCCCGGCTATTTCAAGAATGCCACCCAGACCAAGGCAGTTCAGATCGTGAGCGGGAAGCCGGGCAAGTTTGTTCTTCTGACCGAAGGCGGATATGGAGCAGTAGATCACTGAAGGATTGACCTTCATTACACTTTCGTAATCAATACCCAGCCTTTTTGCAACACCGGGTCGAAATCCCTCGACAATCACATCAGCGTCCCTTACAAGCTCTAAAAACCGTTCACGCCCCTCGTCCGATTTTAGATCAACAAACAATGTCTTCTTTCCGTGATTCATGGCAGCAAACACAGCATCAAGCATTCTTCCGGGCTCTCCTCCCGGTGGTTCAATCTTTACAACCTCTGCCCCCAGCAATGAAAGCAAACGGCAGCAGAAGGGCCCGGGATAAAAGGCCGCAACCTCAATGACCTTAACGCCCTCGAGCATACAGATGATTTTTTTGAAGATTTATAAAGTGCATGATTTCACTTTTTTCATGTACTCTCTGAAATGCATTGAGTGTGGTAAGGAATGGGGCGACGATCACTACACATGTGAATGTGGTGGACTGCTTGAGGTCAGGATGAATCTTGACGAGATTGAAGTTGATTTCAAACTTGATGGTAATAACATCACCGTTTGGAAATACAAATCCCTACTGCCGGTGAAAATGGATCCTGTCTCACTCGGAGAAGGTGGCACACCACTGTACAGGGCAGAGAGACTTGAAAAGGAAACGGGAATTAGGAGAATTTATATTAAGCATGAGGGTCTGAATCCTTCGGGTTCATTCAAGGACAGGGGTATGACTGTGGGTGTAACGAAGGCAATGGAGCTAGGTAAGAGGGCTGTTGCCTGCGCATCAACGGGTAATACTTCAGCCTCAATGGCCATGTATGCGGCTAAAGCAGGGATGAGGGCCTATGTTCTGCTCCCTGCCGGGAAGGTTGCTCTTGGGAAGGTCGCTCAGGCTCTGATGCATGGTGCGAAGGTCATCGCCATTAAGGGAAATTTCGATGACGCTCTGAGAATAGTCAGGGAGGTTTGCGAAAAGGAGGGGCTGTATCTTCTGAACTCTGTCAATCCATTCAGGCCGGAAGGTCAGAAGACAATTGCCTATGAGGTTGCCGATGAAATTGGTGTACCGGACAGAGTCTGTCTTCCTGTGGGAAATGCCGGGAATATATCCGCAATCTACAAAGGCTTCAGAGAGCTTGTGGAGATTGGTTTGACCGAATCGATGCCCAAGATGACTGGAATTCAGGCTGAAGGCGCGGCACCGATATACAGGGCATTTGTTGAAGGGAAGGATGATGTGACTCCCGTGAAAAACCCGGAAACCATCGCTACTGCGATAAGGATAGGAAACCCTGTAAACGCAAGAAAAGCCCTGAAGGCCGTCTATGACACCAAAGGGCTGGTTGAGATCGTCAGTGATGATGAAATAATTGCTGCACAGAAATTCCTGGCTGCCAGAGAAGGTATAGGTGTCGAACCCGCTTCTGCCGCAAGTGTCGCCGGATTGAGAAAACTTGCTGAAAGAGGTGACATATCACCCGATGAAACTGTGGTGTGTGTTGTAACCGGAAACCTGCTTAAGGATCCTGA
Organism: Archaeoglobus neptunius; assembly: GCF_016757965.1. Classification (NCBI taxonomy): domain Archaea; kingdom Methanobacteriati; phylum Methanobacteriota; class Archaeoglobi; order Archaeoglobales; family Archaeoglobaceae; genus Archaeoglobus; species Archaeoglobus neptunius. Next base: position 10,232 of record NZ_JAEKIW010000012.1, read on the forward strand.
GACGGTTGTCAGGGTTTGTGGGGAACCTGTGAGTGTTGAAGCAAGCATGGAGGCAGTTTTAAATTCAATTTATAATTTAGTTTGAAAAAATTAGTTTTTTTAATTTTCATTGGAGATTACGCACATGAGGAAAATGTTTCTGGCCGGTTTGGTTGCTCTCTGTGTGGCTGCTGTTTTCATAGCGGTAAGGACCTGGGAAGCTCCAGGAGTGGAGTACCAGGTACTGGGCTGCGAGGGAAGTAAGATGCAGCAGTATTCTGGCTTTGAGGTTGTGGATGGTGATTTAAAGGCATATATCATGAGAAACTGCTGCAGCGATAAAATTACAGTTGAGAAGGATGGAAAAACTTACAGAATTGTAGAAATAGATGAGGACGGGAAGATTTGCAAATGCAACTGCATGGCCGTGGTGGAGATAAAAAATGTTGAAAAAGATGCGAGAGTTGTATTTGTGGACTTCACAGGAGAGAGAAAAGTTCTGAAAAACCTTGAGAATGAATTCTGCGGATGGTCGACCTATGCAGAATGCAAAAGCGATGCTGACTGCACTGTTGGTGGTTGCTCCGGACAGGTCTGCATGGGTTCCGGGGAGGACATCGTCACAACATGCGATTGGAAGGACTGCTATGATGCCAAAAAATTCGGGATGACATGCGGTTGTTTTGAGGGTCAGTGTCAGTGGGCGCAAAGTTAATTTTCCTCCCATAAACTTTTGACCATGAAAATTTACGTTGTGTACAACTACGGACAGTACAACCATCTGATTCACAGAACGCTCAGGGATCTTGGAGTTGAAACAAAACTGATTGAAAACACCACACCTGTCGAAGATTTAAAGGAAGTTGACGGACTCGTTATCGGTGGTGGCCCCTCACTGGAAAGAACTGGAAACTGCGAACTTTACCTCAGGGAGCTTGACATTCCGATCATCGGAATATGCCTTGGCCACCAGCTTATGGCAAAGGTGTTTGGCGGAGAGGTTGGAAAAGGAAGCATGGGTGGATATTCTGAGGTGAAGATTCGCGTTCTGGAGGATGATGAGCTCTTTGCGAAAGTACCCCGGGAGCTGACGGTCTGGGCGAGCCACATGGATGAGGTCAAGAAGCTGCCCAAAAACTTCAAAATTCTTGCGGAGTCAGACATCTGCAAAATTGAAGCCATGAGGCATGAGAAAAAGCCTGTCTATGGCGTTCAGTGGCATCCAGAAGTATATCACTCGCAGTATGGGGTCGAAATTTACAGAAACTTCGTTGAAATCTGCAGAAAGTAGTCAGAAGCTCATTCTCAACTTGCAGAAAGAGCATATGTCTCTGTTGGTAATCTCTCCACACAACCTGCAGTACTTTACGTGATCAAACTCTTCCTTTTCAGAGATCAGTCCTCTGATAAAGTTTTTGGAGAAACCCGGCTTCCTCCTTTCAATTTCGTAAACGATCTCTTTCCATTCTGGATTCGGGGCATAGGGACACTCCATTGGTGTGAACGGAATTGACTCTATCAGTACATAAAGCATATTTTCCTTTTCGCTTACCTCAAATAGAGGTTTGGCCCTTGCCACAATCTTCTCATCGAATGGTTCGTTTCTGGGCAGCAGCTTTTCAGCCCAGAGTCTCATGCCACCAGCCACATTTTTGAGATAGAAGGAAACGATATCCTCCACCGTGTGACCTGTTGTAATGATGTCGAAGCCGTTTTCCCTCGCAAAGCGGTTCATTATGTACCTCTTCGCCGTACCACATGCAGAGCATGTTTTCCTTCTTAGCCTTTTCCTCACATCGCTTACTGTAAAACCGTACTCTTCCAGCCTGACCACATTGACGTTTACGTCAATGCTTTCCGCCAGCTCCATGACAGCCCTCTCCGACTCGGATGAGTAGTGATCAATCCCAAGATCGATGTAGAGAAGTTCAAACTCGTATCCAAGTTTTTTGAGGACATTGGCCATTGCAGAACTATCCTTTCCTCCGGAAACGGCAGCAAGGATTTTTTCTTTCGGCTTCAAAATGCCGTACCTCTTTATGCTTCTTTTCACGAGGTTTAAGTAGAATTCAGGGTAACACCTTTCGCAAAGAGACAGTCCGTATGCTTTCAGAATAGCCACGGCTCTTCTACCACATTTTCTGCATTTCATATTAGCCCCTCGATGTTGGGTATGAGGATCGACAGCAGTATGGAGAAGAAAACAATGAATGCGAAGAACTTAACGACCTGCATGGACAATTGCTCTCCCCTCTTCTCTCCGTACCATCTCGAAAGGATTTTCGCAAAAACCTCATGAAACACCCTGCCACCATCAAGCGGAACTGCAGGAAGGCAGTTGAAAAGACCGACGTAGAAGTTGATCCATCCAACCCAGTAGAGTGTGTTAAGTGTCCAGAAAACCCATTGAGGAGCATCGAAAAGCATTTCAATCTCCCCCGTAAATCCCTGAAATCTGAATGGCATCGAAATCAGGTAAAGCCATCCACCAAGACTCTTCATGAGATTGGGGATACTTTTTAGCTCATTAAGAAGTGAAGCGGAATAGAAGATGTTTATTCCATCAATGCTGTCAAAAGTCTGGACGTAAACACCGAGAAAACCCTTACCTCCTTTCCCTGCGAGGGTGACGTTGTACCGCTTCACCGATCCATTGTCATAGATGTAAACTGCTATCTTCTGCCCCGGTTCTGTCTCCGCCATCTTCTTCTGGAAATCGGCGTAGTGCCTTATCACACTGTCATCGATTCTGACTATGAGCATGCCGGCTTTCAAGCCGGCGGCTTCAGCAGGATACGTTTTATTGTCTTCCCTGTATAACCCGATAATCTTGACACCCATAATACCGTCAACAGTAACATTTCTCAACTTTCCGTCTTTTTCAAGTGTTATAACAGTTTTTGTGTTGTTACCAACGGCCATTTCCACGTCAGAGGGAGTTTTAACCGGAACACCATTTATACCCAAAACCCTACCCTCAATTCCACCGGTATCATTTACGGCAACAACGGTTGGATTTACAGCTCCTAAAAGGTTAAAGAAGAGAGTGAATGCGATTAAAGCTACGAGAAAGTTGCTGATGACCCCAGCGGAAAATATTCTTATCCTTGAAGATGATCTGGTCCTTTCCTTGCTCATCAGTTCCTCTTCATCCGGTTCGGCAAATCCGCCTATTGGGATCAGCGCAAGAATAATGCCCAGAGATTTAACCTTGACACCCTCAACTCTGCAGAGAATCGCATGGCTGAATTCATGGACAAGGAGGGTTATGATCAGCCCAATTGTACCCCATATCACCGGGATAAAGGGGTTGACGCCCGGTAATAGCAGTGCAGCCCTTGGACTTGTCAGCTCCGATGGCTGGGGGGGCGATGTAATCATTATGTAATCAGCCACAAGAATAAGGGCGAACATGAAGCACATTCCTGCGAAAACTGCGGGTAAACCAAGGTTTGCGATGGTTCTCCAGAATTTCTTTGGCCTTGATATCCTCTCAAGCAGACCGAGGCCCCTTTTGGTTCTGAGGAGGAGTACCGGTCCGTATGCAGTCATGTTGTATTTCTCCAGAACTCCCCTTCTTCTCAGAATCTCTACCAGAGCCCAGTAAGCTGTAAATGCGATCACTGGGTAAACGATTGAGGTGAACATTAATGAGAAAAGTTCAGAGCACAATAAAAGCTTTAGGTTGTGGATGAATCATGGCAAAGCTAATATTTTGTTCGGATAAATATGAATCATGAAATTTCCGCACTCTGGCAGAAAGGCGGAAGAGGTGCTTGAAGACCTTGATAGTTATGCCCGCAACGACTTCGATCCGCACAGTAAAAGAATGTGGGGTCACGTTTACTACGCCGGATTGAAAGAACTTGTTGAGGTTGTGAGGAGAGCGTATCTCATGTATATGGATAAAACCATGCTCGATTTCACCACCTTTCCAAGTTTGCTGAAAATGGAGAACGAAGTTGTTGGAGCGGCAGCAAACTTGCTGGGCGGTGATGACGGGGTGGTTGGCTGCTTCACGTATGGTGGGACTGAGAGCATTATGCTTGCCTTGAAGGCTGCAAGGGAAAAATTCAGGAAGGAGAAAGGGAAGGATGCAGTTCCTGAGGTTGTCCTGCCCGCTACTGCTCATCCTGCCTTCTGGAAGTCTGCTGAGTATCTCGGGATGAGGGTGCGGCGTGCGGCAGTTGATGACGGATTCAGAGCAGATCTGGACAGTGTGAACGAGCTTGCTGGAAGAAAAACTGCCCTGATTGCTGGCTCAGCCCCCAACTATCCTTTCGGAGTCGTGGATGACATAAATGGACTTTCGGATATTGCAGTTGATAGGGACATCTGGTTGCACGTTGATGCATGCCTTGGTGGTTTCTCCCTGCCATTTTTTAAAAAGCTCGGTGAAAGGGTTCCCGACTTTGACTTCCGCATAGAGGGTGTGAGTTCTATTTCTGCGGACTTTCACAAATATGGATTTGCCCCACGGGGGTCTTCCGTGGTGTTATACAGGGAAGCAAAGTTAAGAGAAGGGCAGATTTTTGTAATGGCATCATGGCCCGGTTATCCCCTTGTGAACACTGCGGTGCTGTCAACAAGATCGGCGGGAACTCTCGCTGCAACCTGGGCCGTTATAAACTATCTCGGTATGAATGGTTACCTTGAACTGGCGAAAAGGATGCTTTATGCCAAGAGAAGACTGATTGAAGGGCTCGCAGAAGTAGGTCTGGAGCTGCTTGGAGATCCGGAGGGTGCTGTGGTTGCATTCACTTCTCCCGATCTGAATCTGTTTCATGTGAGCAGCATAATGGCCGGGAAAGGATGGTACGTTCAATCACAGCCAGGATCAAAGCAGCTCGGATATCCGAAAAGTCTGCACTTTTCGATAAATCCAGGTCATGCGGATGTGGTTGAGGAGTTTATTGAGGACATGAAACATGCAGTTGATGCGGCCAGGAAAGAATATCCGGACGTTTCGAATTTCGATATCTCGAAGATTGACTATGAGAGCGTGCTTGAAAACATGGAGATCATCAACGAGTTGATACATTCAATGCCACCTGAAGTTGTGGAAAGCACTTTCAGATACTTCATCAATGAATCAATCTTCAGACCCTGAGTTCAGACTCCTGTATATCTTTTTCAGCTTTCCATATACTGACTTGTAGTGTTCAAACATCCTGTCGTAAGTTTTCGCCTCCTTTTCATTGGGTCTGAACACCCTGTCAACCCTGAACTTTGCTGCGGCACTCTCGAAAGTTTCCATCCCAAGGCCAACTGCTGCCATGGTGGCAATTCCCCTCAACCCGGTCAGTTCCGGGCTTTTTATCCTTTTTACAGGCCTTTTTATTGCGCTGGCAATTATCTGACACCATGCATCAAAAAGCGCCCCGCCTCCAACTATGCTCACCTCTTTCTGGTGCCCCGTCATCTTTTCAACGTAGCCGTAGACCCACTTTATGTTCATCGCAACCCCCTCCATCATAGCCCTCAGCACCTCTCCCCTGCCGTGATCGAGACTGATGTTAATCAGACCCCCCCTCACGTACGGATCGTCAATCGGTGCCCTCTCACCGTAAAACCACGGCATGAATAACAGCTTTCCTCCTTCGGCCTCGTTAACCAGCTTTTCGACCAGATCGTACTGCCCCTCTATCCCGACAAGCTTCATCGCCCATTCTATTGCCCCGGCAGCAGTCTCCTGTTCTGCAATCAGAAGATATTTTTCCGGAATCGCACTGAGTAGACTACCTATGAAGTGAAAGATGTCGGTTTTCCGGTCGGATATATGCGCTGCAACCCAGTCGCTCGTCCCGATGTAAATGTGGCACTCGTTGTCCCTCACAGCACCCGATCCCACAGCGGTGGCACACACATCACCGGAGCCAACTATTACTGGTACACCTTCGTTCAGCCCAAGTTCGCTGGCGGCCTGCGGAGTAAGGTATCCTGCAATTTCTGTTGAGTTTTTTATCTCGGGGAAAAGGGAAAGGGGAAGATTATAGTCCTTCAGGATTGATTCTGACCATCTGGCCCTTCTACCCCTCGTGTCGGCAAGCCATGTCAGGTGTGCCTCATCCGGACTCGTTACAAAGTTTCCGGTTGCTCTGGCGACGAGATATCCTCTCACATCGAGCATTTTGTGGGTTTTATTGAAAACATCGGGTTCGTTATCCCTTATCCAGATTATCTTGGAGATGGGATCCTTTCCTGTTCTGGATGGTGCACCACCTGTTATCCTGAGGAATTTAATGAGTTTCCTCAGAGAATACCCCTGAATCTTAATCAGCCCTTTCCAGACATCGTCCGGCAAACCCCCCGCTCTCTCATCAAGCCATGTTATGATGTTCCTTAGAGCGTTACCGTTCTCATCGACGGGGACAACACCAGCCATATGTGCATCGAACACAACCGCATCCACGCTGGAGTCTGCGACCGCTCTGCAAACTTCGGCAATGCTGTTCCACAGTGTTTCCGGATTCTTCTCAGCCCAGTGTTTTTTCGGGTATTCCACAACTGCCTTCACAGACTCGAACTTTACTGGCTCGAAGCTGGATGTGTCAACGACAGCAGCCTTTATGGATGTGGTGCCAACATCCACGCCAAGAATCAAACCAGATTTCATCATTATTATTCTTACACTAAATATTTATAACTTTCTATCGTTAATTGAAGGTTTAAATAGTTCAAACGGTATCTGTGTGCAATGCGAAAGCTACTACTTTCAGGTTTCTTCATGTATGCTGCGCTTAGCTGCGTAATTCCTGTAATACCAGCGTACGCCATAACTCTTGGTGCCTCCCAGATCGTCTCTGCAATTGCTGCAGGCATATTTGCTCTCTCCCCGGCAATAGCCATGACGCCTTTTGGCATCTTCAGCGAGATCCACGGCAGGAGAATCTTTATTTTATCCGGAATTCTGATGAGCATTCTTGCTTCGGTCCTGTATCTTTTTTCATCCACGACCTTCATTCTCATAGCTGCCAGATTCATTCATGGTTTGGGAGTCGCAATGTATATTCCAGCCATAAACGCTCTCGTTGCCGATGTATCAGCGGAAGGCAGGAGAGGCGAGTCTATAGGGTGGATTCAGACCTCCCTCATGTTCGGATTCTTTGTTGGACCCATGCTCGGTGGATTTACTGCAGAAATGTGGGGTGTTGAAAAGGTGTTTGTTTTATCCCTGATTTTTGCCCTTCTGTCCCTTTTCTTCGCTCTGCTTTCAGTGAGAAAAAATGGAGGAAGGACATCCAAGATCAGCCTGAGGTTTCCCATCGGAATGATCCCATTTTATTTGCTGATTTTCCTTGGAACAGCGACGACATCCGCTCTGGCAATCTTCGCTTTGCCGTATTACAGGGCCGAAATTGGCATAACAGAGTTTCAGTCCGGTGTGATCGTATCTGCCCTCTTTCTCTTCTCTTCCGTTTCCCGAGTTCCTGCCGGCATTCTGGCTGACAGAGCGGGTAGGAGGACCGGAGCAACTGCAGGTATAGTGGTTAGCAGTCTTGGCCTCTTTCTGGCCTCAACAACAAATCCTGTTCGGGTATTTCTTGCAGCTTCGGTCTGCGGGGCTGGAATGGGGATCCTCAACACATCCGTCTTTGCCGCAGCTTCGGATCTGGAAAACAGAGGTTTTGCACTGGGTCTCGCAAACTCTTTTTTGAATGCGGGGATATTTCTGGGCTCCACCCTTGCCGGTTTTATGGCGGGATTCATGAGCTTTGGGGAGATGATGCTGTATCTGGCTTTTATCACCGTCTTGCTGATACCTCTTGCGATTGCACACAAAAATTAAAATATTTGAAAAAAGCAACAGAGTGTAAATGAGGGTATGTGTAATTGGCGGAAGCGTAGCAGGTTTGGAGTGCGGAATAAACCTGGCAGATTCGCTTGACGTCACGATTTTTGAGGAGCATCAGGAAATAGGCTACCCCCTGAAATGCGCCGAAGGATGGATAAATTTCAGCGGGCTGAAGCCCTACGTCAGAGGGAGGAGTATCGAAAGGGTTGTTATCAATCTACTGGATGAGAACCTGCGAATTGCAGACAGCTTTGAAATAGAGGAAAATGTCGTGCAGATAATAAACAGACCTGAGATGGAACAGAAAATGGCCGAAATTGCTGAAAGCAGCGGGGCTGAAATAGTTACGGGGAGGAAAATGACGATAAAAGAGGCAACTGAAAAATTTGACGTTGTTATTGACGCTTCTGGCTACCCTTCCCAGTGGTGCAGAGAGTTTGGCGGTAAAAAAGCCTACGGTTTCGGAATGCAGGCCTTCTATGAGAGGGATTTTGACTATATCTCCATATTCCTGAAAAAAGGGTTGGATGGATACTTCTGGATATTTCCCATGGCTGATGGTGGTTGTAAGGTCGGTGTTGGGGTATTTACGAGATACGACGGAAGACTGAAAAAACTCTTGGAAAAATTTTTAGACACCATGGGGTTCGGAAAACCGTCAAAGCTAACTGCCTCTCCAATCGGATGCTACCCAAATCTTCCGCTGGTGAGATATCATAGAACTCCAGTGGCTCTTGTGGGGGATGCTGCAGGCCTTGTTGACCGTGGAGGAGGGGAGGGAATGTCCAAAGCTGTGATTTCAGCGAGAATACTTTCGGATTGCATAATCAACGGCTCACTTGAAAGCTACGAAAAAAGGTATTTCAGTTTCATGAGAATGCACTACTTCGTAGCCAATTTCTTCGGTTCAGTGAGAAAGAACTGGACGCTGACCAAAATTTTTGGTAGAGCAGCAGTATGGAGTCTGGCGGTCAGATTAATGAACTCTCACTATTCCAATATGGTTCACGATTTCCTGTAAAAGTCTGCAAGCATTTTTCGGAGTTCTCTCTTCATTATCTTTCCAGATGGTGTTTTTGGAAGCTCTTCGGGCTTGAGAACAACTACTGCCTTTGGAACCTTGAAAGGTGATAGTTCTCTTTTGCAGAATTCTATTATCTCTTCAGGGTTGACGTTTTTTCCGGGTTTCGGAACAACTATTGCCGTCACAGCCTCAATCCATTTTTCATGGGGCAGGCCAATAACAGCAACCTCCCACACGTCGGGATGCCTGTATATGACCTCTTCAACCTCCCTGCTCGAGACGTTCTCGCCGCCAGTTTTTATCATATCCTTCTTTCTGTCGACAATTTCAAAGTATCCTTCCCTGTACATCACAGCGATATCTCCGCTGTGGAACCAGCCACATTCAAACGCCTGTTTGGTCTTCTCCGGATCTTTGAAGTACATGAGCATTACGTGGGGGCCACGGGCACAGATTTCCCCAGGTTTTCCCGTATCTCTTATTTCTTTGTGGTTCTCATCTTCAAGCCGGGTTTCCAGATTCAGCCCTGCTCTGCCTGCTGTTTTTGGATAGGCAAGCACCTCATCATGCTTCGCCACAGTGTGGTACGGTGCGAGCTCGGTTTGACCATAATACTGGTAAAACCTGGCTCGGGGGAGTTTGCTGACCAGTTCATTAAGCGGGCCTTCGGGGAATATGGAGGCCCCGTAGTAACACTTTCTTAACGAGCTCAGGTCGTACCTGTCAAAATCCGGATGTCTTAGCAGCCCAATCCAGACCGTTGGTGCAAGAAACAGCATTGTTGGTTTGTACCTGTCCACGTACTCCAGAATGGTTTCCGGTTTCGGATCACTCATCATTACATTTGTCCCCCCGATGTAGAACAGCGGGATCATGAAAACGTCTCTCTGAGCACAGTGGTAGATCGGCATGGTGTTCAGACAGATATCATCGGTAGAATACTCCCCATCTATGATGCAACCCACGTACTGCGCTATCAGAGATTCGTTTGTGTGGACGACGCCTTTCGGCCGAGTCTCGGTTCCGCTGGTGAATGTCATCTGAACCGGATCTTCGATGTTCAGAACTGTGTCGGGCTCCGTCGCACCGTAACCGCCGTACCAGTCGTCAAAGCTGAGCCATTCATCGTTCGGCGCATCATTTCCTGTGCCCTGATCCGACCACACGAAAGTTTCCACAGTTTTGAGGTCATCAATTACCGGCTCTATTCTCTCGTAAAGGGAATCCTCCACTATAAGAACTCTGGCTTCGGCGTGGTTGATGCAGTATGCCAGATCCTTTCCGTACATCAGGTAGTTCAGAGCGAGGTATATTGAACCGGCCTTGGCTGCACCGAAAATTGTCAGAACGTGGTGGAGAGTATTGTGGGCAAGTATCGCCACGCGGTCGTATTTTTTGAGGTCCAGGTCGAGAAGGGCGTTTGCGAGTCTGTTAGCTTCGTCATCAAGCTCCGGATATTTCAGTCTGATCTCCCCTTCCTTCGGGTGGTTGAAAACCAGCGCATCCTTTTTCGGATATCTTCTAGCACTTCTCTTCAGAAAGTCTGCAATCACCCATCTCCGCACCTTGTTGTACCTTCTCCTGATTTCCCGAACATTTTCGTCGGTGATCTCGCTAAACACATCTCTCGAAATATCATGTAACATAAAGATAATTGTTTTTAATGTCTTAAAAAGTTTTGTGACCTTCGTGGGTCAAACTGCTGCTGACAGGCTCGAAGTTTTAGGTGCAGGCTCGGCTTTACCAGAAGGACAGGGTTGACTCGGTTTGAATGTATACAAGTTCGACGAGCGGCTAATCCCCCAGTAAATTTTTAATTAGATTAAATATTTTAAAGACTGTTTTTAACATCTCCTCAACAAAGTTTGATTGCAGAGTACTTGACTGGTTCTGCGAGCTGAGGTTAACTTTCAAAACCTCAATGTTCTCCCCTATAACATACGCATACTCCCCGGATGCTGAAACCCCCACGAGTCTGCTTGTTGAGGTATACTCTGCAACTTTCACGGGATCAGCAGGTTTGGATAGGTCCAACACCTCAAGGTTTTTTAGCACAACCATGTACCCGTAGTTACCTGAGATGTACATGTCCTCAAACTTGTTAGAATACACTCCTGCCTTCTTTATCCTATCGGGCTCTGAAGCATCCAAAATGGTAATGTTACTTCCTGAGAGAACATAAACATAACCGTTCGTGCCCATTATCTTCTTACCGCCAGTGTTAGAACTCCAAATCTCTCTTATACTGGCCGGGTCTGATGCGTCCAGTACACTCAAACCCTTTTTCCATACCGCATACACATGACCTTTCTCAACATAAAGAGATCCACAGCAGAAGTCCGAAGCCGTGTATTTGCCTATCTCTCGTGGATTTGCCGGATCGGACAAATCATACACTGTAAGTTCTGCAGACTTAACTATCTCATATTCGGATCCTATGAGGCAGGATACACCCACATAGAGATATCCATCTGAGATATAGACTGTTGCAATATTTTTGAGTGGAAATTCGTTAATAACTCTTGGCTCAGCTGGATTTGAGACATCCACGATCCAGAGCTTGCTACCGGCAACGTACACATAGTTTTCGTAGGCGACAAGATTTCGGGCAAGTTCATTAAGATGTATCTCGCCGAGCTTCTCTGGATTTGTCGGGTTCGAGACATCCAGAACATAAAGTCCTCGAAACTCACTTCCAACATACGCACGATCTTTGAACACGGTTATGAGCCTTGCAACACTATTTCACTACAGCTCACGATCTCGGGCTTTGACGGATCTGATACATCAAAGATTATGAATCCATACGCGCAGTTTACATATGTGTAGTTTCCGTAAACCGTGAGAGAGCCAGCTTTATAACATTCATATCTCCAGACCTCTTTCATATTCGTAGCTTCCGTGGCATCCAGAATTCTAAAGCTGGATCCAGTTGTAAGGAACACATAGGTTCTACCATCGATCTCTGCCACATCAAATGATTTGATCATGCCAAGAAAGTCTCCCACACGCTCAATTGGTTTGGCAGAGGCAGTGCAGTTCAGTGTTGCAGCGATGGCGATAATCAGCATGAGAACTCTTTTCAAACTTTCCACCTCACACTGCAGTTACTCACTTTTTCACTTTTAACTATTTTTAAAATTTATCGATCATGTCCCATCCTAAACCGGATTCGAATCTTATCTCCATTACGCTCCTGCGTATCCATATTGTTTGATGGGAGGGCTACGGTAAATCTGTTTGTCTGAAAGTTTTTCAATACCGATTTTACCGAAACAGTCCTGGTGATTTTTAGGAAATTGCAGTTTTCACTGTCCAACAAAAAACTTAATAAACGGAAATATACGGTCAATTAAAAATTCGAAAGAGATAAATAACAGATAATCATTGAAAATATTGAAGAGGTGGTGAAATTGAAAGTTAAGGTAACGTACTGGGCCGACGAAATAGGCGGGAAGGTGGAAGAAATGGAAATGGAATTGAAGCCTTTTGGATACAGGATGGCACCCATCACCCAATGGGAGCTTCTCATAGCGGATGAGGATATCAAAGTTGAAAAAGGAGAACCCATCATTATAAAAATCAAACCTGTTTTCCTCCCTCCAAATACGATGGTTGGGCCGCTCAGCATAATGAGGCATGCGCTCGGAATAGTTAACGATGTTGTTGAGTGTGGGATACCTGAAAAAGTTGAAGATGAAAAATGCATAAGTAGAGTTCTCTTCATACCGGTTGAGAGCGGGGAAATAAAGAAAGGTGACCTCGTCGGTGTTTTGAAGGTATACTATATTAAAACCGGCCTGCTGAACCGTTTACTCAACATAAATCCACCCAAGGTTGAGATAAAAAGAGAGGTAACACTGCTTAACATAACATGGAGGGATAACGGGACAATTCACAGAGAAGAAGCTAAAGTGGAAGCTCTTGGTTACATACGCAGTCACATCGGCGTCTGGGAAGTTCTGGTTGCTGACGAGGACATCGCTGTTAGAAAGGGAGATATTGTCAGGGTTAAAATAAGGGAGGTCGAGTTGCCCCCCAGCACGGTTGTTGTACCGCTAAGTGTCATGAGAAACGCCTACGGTACTGTACTGGATGTAGTGGAGCTGGGAAGACCGAAGAAGGTTGAGGAGGTGAAAAGAATACAGCAGGCAATATTTCTGGCAGTTGAGGATGGCAGGATAGAGAAGGGAGACCTGATAGGTGTCATAAACGTTTATTATGTGGGGATGGAGAACGTTGAAAGCGTTATAAAGGATAAAAAACCGGAAAAGGTCAGGCTGGTTTACAGGAGTGGTGAGGGGATAATAAAGAGAGATGTCACAATTGAGCCCTTTGGATACAGGAGAAGTCCCGTTGCAAGGTGGGAAGTTCTCATTGCTGATGAGAGGAAGGAACTGAAGTATGGCGAACCTGCAACCGTGAGAGTTAAAAAGATTAAGGTGCCGCCCAACACCATAATCTACCCTCTTCACATCATGAGGCACGCCTACGGCACGGTGGTCGATGTTTTCTGCGACTGCCCGCCCTGGAGGGTGGAAGAGGGTGGCGAGATCAGAAAGGCGGTTTTCCTTCCGATCGCTGATGGGGAGATAAAAGAAGGTGACCTCCTCGGAGTGCTGAACTTTTACAGCACCGAAGTCGGGAAGCTGGGTACACTGGTGCAGTGGTACGACAGATGGCTCAAGATGTCTGATGAGGAGATGCTGCTGTATCTGGAGGGTGTGCAGTAATCTTCACTTTTTTAATAAGATTTGAGAACATTTACTAAAAAATCTCAAAATTTCTTTTAATTTTTTAAAATTTTAAAACATGCTATATATTTTCGAAAACTAAATATACTGGTATCAAAGGTGATTAAATTGTTCCTCAGAACCAGATTATGGCCAGTATGAAGCATCTTTGGAGGTATCCTCTATGAAGATCCAAATTACAAAGCTGGTAAAATACTGGAGATTTATTTTAGTGGCACTGTTGCTTACGGGCGGTATTGAAGTGGCACTTGCGAGCCCTCAGGGGAATGGGGGTGGAGCACTGCAGTTCTTTTTGGAAGTATACTTTGCCTGCGTTGCGATGGGTACAACCGCCATCATTGCCGGAACGGGAGGAGGTGTTTTGTTCACAACACTCTTTCTGGGATTTACCAACATCCATCCCGATGTGATCAGGGCAACTGGATTGCTTGCGGCCATGTCAGGAACGCGTATGGGGGCACGAAGATTCCTGAAAAAAGGTATAGCCAACGTAAGGTTGGTGCTCGTTGTTGGGGTAACCTATACGGTGTTTGCGATTATCGGGGCAATTGTTGGCCTGAAGATAACCCGGGAACTTGGAGAGTATGGAATAGCTCTCATCAAGCTGTTGCTCGGACTTATAGTGGTGGCTGTGGGCGTTGTTTATCTGATAACCAAAAAGACGGACTATCCCGAGCCTAAGAAGATCGACTCATTCACCCGGAAACTAGGAGTGGAGTATCCCTACTGGGAGGATTCCTTAGGATCGGTTGTGGACTACAGGGTTACACGGGCTCCTCTGGCAATTCTGGCTTTCTGTGCAGTGGGTTTTGTGTCCGGTATGTTCGGTCTGGGGGCTGGATGGGCGGTAACGCCAGTTCTGAATCTCGTGATGTTGGCCCCGCTCAAGGTTGCAACGACCACCAGTGCGGTCATCATCAGTCTTGGGGATACGGCTGCAATTTTTCCGTACCTGATGGCAAATGCTATTGTTCCGATATTTGCCGTTCCGGCAGTTGCCGGACTGATTACAGGAGCTGAGATAGGATCCAGAATCGCTGTCAGAGTGAGGCCATCTGTCGTCAGGTACATATTGATAGGGATCCTGTTCTTCACCGGTTCAAAGCTCGTGCTAACCGGTCTAACCCTCATGGGGGTGATATAATGCAAAGAAACGAGATTCCAAACCCCCCTGTAGAAGGACGTGTTTATGGGGAAATTGCAGCTCTTATAACCATAGTCGGAATTGTGATAGCCCTGATTGGGGTGGCAATCAATCTGACGAAAGGTGGAGAGCTGCTGGACACCTCAAAATTAATCCAGGGTCTGCTTGAAGGGAGATCACCGCATGAAATATGGAAGACCGATTCCGTGTTCAAAGCAGAGCCCCATGGATACTGGTTTTTTGGCTATCTGAGTACGGGAGAAGGACTGTCAATGGCGGGTCTGGCAATAGCCTGCTGGGGAGGAGTAATCGGCGCATGGAGCATCTTCTTGGCAATGTTTCGAAGTAAAGAGGTTCTTCTCTACAAAAAAGGACTGTATCCCGTTCTTGCTTTCGTTATCTCAGTAATTCTCACGCTGGCGGCTCTGGGGATCCTCTCAATTAGACATTAATGTGAGGGAGGGCAGTAATGAGTCCTGACCTTGGGTTGAGAAAGTCCATAAAGGAAGCATTAGAGGACCCCAACCTGCAGTATCTCAAAAAGTGGACGATTCTCGGAGTTACTGTGGGCGTAATCGCCGGTATTGGGGCCATTGTTTTCTACACTCTGCTTAATTTATGCAGCACGTTTTTTTTGGGCCGCCTCGCCGGGTACTATCCTCCAACTCCCGGATATGAAGGGGGCAGGTTGGACTGGATCGGTCCGCACAACCCGATGAGCCTGCTTATTGTGATGGTACTTGGAGGTTTACTGACGGGATTAATAGTCTATACCACCGCTCCCGAGGCAGAGGGGCATGGAACAGATGCTGCAATAAGGGCATTTCACAAAGAAGGCGGAAAAATAAGAGCAAGAATTCCTATCGTTAAAACCATAGCCTCCGCCATTACCATAGGCAGTGGAGGCAGTGCTGGAAGAGAGGGACCTACAGCTCAGATCTCTGCAGGGTTCGGTTCAATTGTCGCTGACCTGCTCAGGCTCAGTCACGAAGACAGGCGACTCGCTCTGGCGGTTGGAATCGGTGCCGGGATAGGAAGTATTTTTAAAGCTCCACTGGGAGGTGCGCTTCTGGCTGCAGAGATCCTCTATATCCGCGATATAGAGAAAGAGGCAATAATACCCGGTCTGATCGCATCTACTATAGGTTACGCAATATTCTGCGAGTACTTCGGGTATGAGCCCATATTCAGGTTCCCTGAAATCAGCATTCATCCGATACATCTTCCCTTCTTTGTCCTTCTTGGTCTGATCTGCGGGATTGTTGGGATCCTGTATGTTTACGTGTTTTACAAGACCCACGATATTTTCAAAAGCCTTCCGATTCCGGACCACCTGAAACCGGCTATAGGTGCCGCTCTGGCAGGAATAACAATTCTCCTTGTCATGAGATTTTTCGACCCGAGAGCCGGGCTAGGAGCTGTGGGGATGGGATATGGGTTTCTTCAAATGGCCATGTTAAACATGCTGCCCCTGGAGGTAATGCTGCTAATTGCAATAGTCAAAATTATTGCCACATCTTTAACAATAGGATCTGGGGGGAGTGGAGGCGTCTTTGCTCCGGGACTGGTGATTGGCGGAATGGTAGGTGGTACAGTCGGTATGGCCATGCACACCCTTTTTCCATCCATAATAACTCTGAATGTGGTGCCCGCCTTTGTCGCAGTTGGCATGATCTCCCTCTTTGGCGGGATTTCAAAGGCCCCTCTTGCAAATATGATCATGATATGTGAAATGACAGACAATTATGTAATGATATTTCCCGCAATGGCGGCTGTGTTTGTTTCTTACGCCATAACCGGAAATCGCACCATCTACATCGAACAGGTGGAAACGAGAATTGACAGCCCTGCACACTTCCCAATCGCTCTGAGAAGCGTGCTTGACCGTATAAAGATTAAGGATGTCCCGTTCTCGGAGAAGGTAGTTGCTCTTACCCCCGAAGACACCGTGCTGGATCTGCTGGAGCTTACCGAAAAAACGGGTTTTATGGGATATCCGGTCATAGAAAACGGGATATTCAAGGGCATCATCACGCTTGAGGATATTTCAGATATAATTTCGAGGGGGAGAGATGAGTACATGAAGATAAAGGTCAGAGACGTTATGAGGGAGGAGATTATCGGCGTTCACCCCTACGAAACCGTAAGGGACGCAATCTTAAAAATGGACACCTTCAATCTGGACAGAATACCTGTGCTGGTACGGGATAGAGTAATTGGAATTGTAACCAGAGGAAACATACTGGAGTGCATTACAGAATGGCTGGAGGAACATGAAATTAAACAAAAAATTTAATGACCACCGCCACCCAGCACCAGCGGTCTGAATATTGCAAACAGGAGTTCAATAGCTATGATTGCCAGTATCACCTTGTATATTTTTGGAGCAGAAGCTATGGATGCAATAACAGCCAGTAATGGTGCAAACGCCAGAATCGCAACTCCAATTAGACTCAGACAATCGAAATGAAATGGGTGATCCAGGAACCATCCATAACCATAGACTGTTATTCCCTTTGCATCCATCCAGAACTCCTCAGATGGCTTGTCCCAGTTGTGAACCATGTGCTGGGGGTCAACATAAACATTCTCTCCCGTTACCGATAGCAGCCCCGGTATCAGCATGACGATCAGTCCAATGGTTGTTACAAGTTCCAGCACAGACCCGAAGGTTTTGTTAAGAGGGTCAATCTTCATTTTCACCCACCTCCTATGTAACCCAAACCCTGCAAACCCTTCCAGATGTCAACAACGGCAGAGAGCAACATTATGCACATCACAAGATACCGGATGATTTTTGGTCTGGCCCTTGCAGCCAGTTTTGCACCCACTCTGGCCCCCAGCGTAATTCCGAGAACCGATGGAACGGCAATGACAGATAATATTGCCCCATTTGCAAGATACACCCACACGGCTGCTGCATCATTTATTGCTATGACAAGCATACTGGTCGAGGTGGCAACCTTTATGGGTGCACCCATAACAAGGTTTAAAGCCGGTACGTTCGCCCATCCTGCTCCCAGACCAAACATACCCGCAATAAAGCCGACAGCAGCAAAAATTGGAATTGCCACTGGCATATTTTTGATTTTGTACTCCACATCCTGCCCCAAAGTGGGTTCGTAAAAACTGCCTGAGATTCCAAGTTTTTGCGAGATTTTGTCCTGCTTCTCCACGATTGGAATTTCGACTCTCTTGGATGTGGCCATTATTCCGAATATGATGAAAAGAACGATTCCGAGGAGTATTGTGATGTAGTCCTTACCTTCCGGAAATTCGCCGGAAATCCAGAGCCCTGTTATGCTGCCGATTATCGACATCACACACGAGACTGCAACAATCGGTGCTGCAATTCTGAGGTTTGCCAGTCCCCTTTTTATAAGCTGTGGCGTGGATGACAGTGAGCTGGTCAGAGCCATTACCAGACCGACTCCACGGATGAAATCGATATCGAAGGGGAAAAAAGCTGTGGCGATTGGTACAAACAGAACGCCCCCTCCAACGCCGGATAGCGGCGAGATTACGCCAATTACAAATGTAAAAACAAATAATGCAACTGGCCAAATCCACCAAACATCCACGTACATAACAACGGCTTTTTTGAAACACTTATAACTTTTACTAAAAATTTCTTAATGATTCAAAATTATATGTTGTTTTCTCAAATTTTAATAAACTGTATTAAGGTTCGGTAACTATCAGTTTTCTTATTCCTTCGATTATATCCACTCTGATTCCGAGTTCCTCACATATCCCGAGTATAAATTCCTTCAAAAACCTCTGCTCCGGTCTGGTAGCGAGAATGAGTGTGTGAATCTTTCCCTCTGACTTTACATTGTACAGTCTTTTTGCTGCCAGGTGCTCTAGCACGTCTTTCAGCTCTACAACACCTCTGACTTTAAACTCTGCACCGTATTCACGTCCTATCTGCCTTATCTCCTCCCAGAAGCTTTCAGATGCACATTTGTTCAGCTCTGCCAGTATCATTATCCACGTTTCTGTGTCCAGGATGATATTCTCTCCTCCGCTTATAAAGTTGCAGTAAACCTCAACGTCCTTCAAAGTCAGTCCAGATGAGCTGAGTGCAAAGTATAACTCCAGCGCTTCTCTCAATACCTCTGAAACTGGCTTATCTTCTTTTTTTGATGTTTCTTTGAGTTTTCTGAAAAGTTCAGTGTTCACGGCCGCTGATATTCTCTTCTTTTTTCTTGTCATCATCTTAAGAAAATGTATGATAATGTTAATAAAACTTACTAATACAGTTTAACTCAGCCCAAAGCGCATTTTGTACATTTTAACTCCTCCTTATTCTCCCATCCACTGTACGTCGACTTGCACACCAGAACAGGAGTCTTCGTCTGGAATATTACATCTTTGTGGGCATCTCCACGAAGCACCCTTTTTATGAAGCCTTCTCTCTCCATTCCAAAAATAATGATGTCTGGTTCCGTAATCTTCTCGAGATTTAAAATCTCCTCAGTAACACTTCCAAAAATTATTTTCACCTGTGTTACGTTAAATCCAGCCTCCTCAAGTCTGTCTATGTAAAAATCAACGAATTTAGATGCTTTAATTCTTAGATCAGTGTATATCTTCATTTCTTTTCTTTGCGAGAGAACAGGAAAAGTTCCGGCATCTGAGCAGAAAATCATTAAAACATCAGCCCTAAATCCAGCTTTTCCCAAAAAAACGAGCTTCTCAACAGCGGTTCTGCCACATTCTGAGTCGTCAATTACGAGAATAACCTTTCCCTTTTCCCGAAAGTCCTTGGATATCATAAGACCCGCTACCCCGGTTCAGTACTCAGATAGTGGATTATTACCTTAGAATCTTTATATAAGTTGCTGTTTAAAAATAAATGATTAAATGTGACATGCTGATAGCGGATGTCAGATTTAAATACCGTATTGCAGAGAGTGCCGGGATGAAAAAGGTGGAGCTGTACACGTATGAAGATGCGAACAGGGACGTTGAGGAGGGACTGACAGAGGGCGAAGCGGCTGTAAAGAAATGGGAATACATAGTTTTAGCTTTAAGGGAAATAGAAGAGGTTGCGTTGCAGATGACCCCACTTTGCGAACGTTACATAGATTTTGATTGCGATGGATGTCCGCTTGTAAAATTTGATCTGCCGTGTACCGAGGCAATGTCGACATACAGCATTTTCTGCACCGATCTTAAAAAGCTTCGCATGGTGGCCGAGAACATGCTTTCAATGATCATAGCGGCCCAGAAAAGTGAAGAGAGGAGAAACAGCTTTTTTGTATGAAATGTTTGCTCTGTGATAGAAAAACCCCGTCAAGGTTTCTCCCACTCTGTCCCGCCTGTTCAAAAAAGGAGGAGGCAAGAGAATTTGCCCGGAGGCTGCATCCTCCCGTTTCAGGCAGGAGGGTTGAGAAATGCAAGCTATGCAGCAACGAGTGTTCGGGTGTTGCCCTTTGCGGGAAGCCAGAGTACGGAAAGATCAGCTATTATGAAGATCCTCTCCCCACAAATTGCTGCAATGCATGGTTCTGCAATGGAAGCAGGTTGTCAGGTACTAATCTGGCTGTTTTTTACTACGGATGTAATTTTGATTGTCTGTTCTGCCAGAACTGGACTCACAAATTCATCGAAGAGGCGGAAAGGGTTGAAATCGATGAACTTTTGAGGGTGGTGGAGAATGACAGAGTAAAATGCATCTGTCACTTTGGCGGTTCACCCGAACCGCAACTACCCTTTGCGATAAGGTTCAGCAGAAAAGCTCTCGAAGCTCGGGAAGACCTGATGATCTGCTGGGAGTGGAACGGTGCTGGAAACGCCATTCTGGCGATGAAAGCGGCAGAGCTCAGCTACAGGTCTAATGGAACCGTTAAGTTTGATCTCAAGGCGTGGAATCCGAACCTGCACCTTCTTTTAACCGGCAGGGATAACGAACGGGTCAGGAGAAACTTCGAGAGGATTGCGGAGAGATTTCCCGACATAGTTTCGGCCACAACGCTGTTAGTACCTTACTACATTGATGAAAATGAAGTGGCTGAGATTGCAAGGTTCATAGCGGACCTGGATGAGAACATCCCGTACAGTCTTCTGGTATTCCATCCCGATTACAAATTGAGCGATTTACCCATCACACCTTTGGAGCAGGTTAAAAAGTGTTACAATGCGGCCAGAGCACATCTCAATAATGTGAATATTGGAAACCTGAATTTACTTGGTCATTCTTTTTAGCAGGCTGATAACACCGTCAAATGTATATTCTTCGGGCAGGAGAGGTTTCAGACCGTATTCTTCAAGCACTCTTGCTGTGGGGGGGCCAATGGCGATGACGATCAGCTCTTTCAGTTTTTCTATACACTCCCCATCGCACAGTTCAAGAAAGCTTCTGGCTATCATACTGCTTGAAAACACTATTGCATCGTAAAATCCATCCCTCACCCTCTCGATTTCTCTCCTCTGCTTTTCTCCGTGCAGCTTCTCGATTCGATAGACGACAATATCGGAGAAATCACAGATTTCATCAAGCTTATTGAGTATTTCACTTCCGGCATTGCTCCTTAAAGCGATTACCCTCTTGTCTCTCAGTATTTCTGAGTACTCCCTGAACAGTGTTTCAGAGTCAAATTTTGATGGAACCATTACGTCATAGTCTTTCAGAACCTCAGCAGTCTTTTTACCTATTGCAATAACCTTCCTGAGATTGGCTTTTCTGCTTACCAGTACCTTCGCAGCGTTCTGGCTTGTAACGATTGCAAAGTCGTGCTCCGGGATATCAAAATTTGTGTAGGTCAGTTTTACAAAAGGACAGCCGTAAGCATCAAAACCTGCATCTCTGAGCTTTTTAATCGTTTCTTCAAGTACCTCGGATGGTCTCAGAATCAGTACTCTCATAGAATATCAGTTCTGAGGTCGTTAAGAAATGGATACTTTTTCCTTACCTCATAAATCTCAGGGAGTCTGATATCACTCATCATAACTTCCTGGTAATCTCCCCCCTCTATCAAAATCGTTCCCAGTGGATCGATTAGCATTGAATGGCCACCGTAGTTCAGGTCTCCCTCAACGCAGTTTACTCCGGCAACAAAAATCTGATAGTCTATCGCCCTTGCCTGAAGCAAAACCTTCCAGTGTTCGATTCTTTCTTTGGGAAACTCAGCAGGAACAGCAATGAGCTCCGCCCCCATTTTTACAAGCTTTCTGAATAGTTCGGGAAATCGGAGCTCGTAACATATGAGCAAGCCTATCTTTCCAAGTGGAGTTTCAAAGACCTCCAGCCTGTTGCCCGGTTTAAAGTACTTTTTCTCCGATGTGAGGGGAAACATGTGGGTCTTTCTGTATTTTCCTATTATCTCTCCCTTGTGAATTATAACTGCAGAGTTGTAAAGGTACTCACCTTCTTTCTCCGCCACACCGGCAATGATCACTATGTCCCGGGTGGATGAGAGCTTTAGTAGAAGCTCAAGCTCCTCTTCCAGCGGTTCAACGTTTTTGTAGTTATGGGGGTAGAAGCCGGTGTTGAACACCTCCGGCAAAATGACCAGATCGGCCCTCACCTGCAGAGCTCTCTTAATCAAACTCAGCCCCTTCATTATGTTAACTTCTCTATCGGGCAGAATCCTCTGCTGAGCAAGCGCAACTCGAATTCTCTCAGAGGTAGTCAACTATCTCACCCTCCTTTGTTATCCTCCACCCCTCATCGGTTTTTTCTATGCAGAATCCCCATTCAAGAATTTGAATATGATATTCGAGCTCTTTTCTGGATATTTTTAGTTCCTCCATAATCTCATCCTCAGATTTCCCATGTGCAATCAGCTTAAGTATGTTTTTCCTCACAGGATTTGAAACTGCCTTGTGGTACCTCTCGTGATAGATTCTGCTTTTCTCAATACTGTCGCTGAATTCACTCCATTTTGCCATTGCCAGAATATTGAAATTTTTGATTTTTAACTTTTTTCCGGGCTTTTCCGATTTTTATTTATATTCAGCAGGTGGTTGGAAAATATGAGAGATGAACTGCTGAGGGTGCTTGAGAGTTACGACACTCAAAACATTCATATCGGAACGATCGGCAGTCATTCGGCCTTGAATATTCTGAAAGGTGCCAAGGATGAGGGTTTTGGAACGGTTTGCATCTGCAGAGAAAGGGAGAGGAAAGTTTATGAGAGCTTCGGTGTTGCTGACAGGTTTATCATTGTAAAAGATTACAGAGATCTGCTGGAGGAAAGAATACAGGGCAAGCTGAGGGAAATGAACACAATTTTGATCCCTCACGGGTCATTCAATGCATATATAGGCAAGTTCAACGAGCTGCTCGTTCCAATTTTTGGGAACAGAGAGCTTATGGTGTGGGAGACTGATAGAGAGAAACAGAGGGAGTGGCTGATTAGGGCCGGGGTAAAAATGCCGAAAAAATACTCGGTTCCCGAGGAAATTGAAGGTCTGGCCATAGTGAAGTTCCCAGGGGCAAAAGGGGGGAAGGGATACTTCATCGTTTCAGATGCTGAAGAATTTTACAGAATATCCGAAAGAATGGTGAAAACCGGGTTGATAACTAGAGAGGACGTTATGAAAGCCGAGATTCAGGAGTACATTCTCGGAACGAACATATACTTTTCCTTCTTCTACTCACCGGTCTATGGAAGAATCGAACTTATAGCCGTTGACAGGCGATATGAGTCAACAGCCGATGCTCTTGGAAAGGTTCCGGCGAAGGAGCAGATAAAAGGGGAAATTGATCCCACATACACCGTGATTGGAAATTTCCCGGTCGTCTTGAGAGAGAGTCTTCTTGTTCAGGCCTTTGAAGCAGCCGAGAACGTCGTTAAAGTCTCAAAGGAAATAGCATATCCCGGGATGGTTGGGGCTTTCTGCATAGAGTCAATTTTCGATGAAAATGCGCAGATGTATGTGTTCGAAATTTCAGCAAGAATTGTGGCCGGGACGAATGTCGGAATACCCTCATCTCCATATTCTTACATACTTTTCGGGGAGAACATGTACATGGGCAGGAGGATTGCGAGAGAGCTGAAACTGGCAGTCGAGAAGGATATGCTTGGAGAACTGATCTACTGACAAAAAATATAACTGATAGCAAGGTAATAAATAAACATGGAGGAGATTAAAAAAGCAGCAGAAATCATAGCGAAATCAAAGCATGTGGTTGTTTTCACAGGTGCGGGTATTTCGGCTGAGAGTGGTATTCCGACATTCAGAGGGGAAGATGGGCTGTGGAGAAGGTACGATCCAGAAGAAGTAGCTTCAATACAGGGATTCAAGCGAAATCCAAAGGCATTCTGGGAGTTTTCGATGGAAATGAAGGACAAGCTTTTCGCCGACCCGAACCCTGCCCACTACGCAATAGCTGAGCTGGAAAGAATGGGAATTGTGAAGGCGGTAATCACTCAGAACATAGACATGTTGCATCAGAAATCCGGAAGTAGAAGAGTTCTTGAGCTTCACGGGAGCATGGAAAAGCTTGACTGTCTTGATTGCCACGAAACATACGACTGGGACGATTTTGCGGAGGACTTTAACAGGGGAGAGATACCCCGCTGCAGGAAATGTGGAAGCTGGTATATAAAGCCAAGAGTCGTGCTTTTTGGCGAGCCTCTGCCCCAGAGGGTGCTGTTTGAGGCAATGGAGGAGTCCAAAAAGTGTGATGCCTTTATCGTCGTAGGTTCGAGCCTTGTGGTTTACCCCGCAGCGGAACTTCCCTACATGGCGAAAAGTTCGGGAGCAAAGATGATTATAATAAATGCTGAGCCGACGGTAGCCGACTCGATTTTTGATGTCAGAATCATCGGGAAGGCTGGGGAGATCCTGCCCAGAATCGTGGATGAAGTCAAAAAGATGCGCTAAAATCATTTAATTTTTCCAGCAGAACGCCATGACTTGGAAAATTATAAATATCCTTCACGGCCATTAACTAATATTTAAATTTAAAATTGGAGGTGATGCAAATGGTTGAGCTTGATCTGACCCAGATCCAGAAGGACATACTGTATGCGTTGATAACTCTCTACAAGAAAAAGGCCGGCGGGTCGGTTAAAGGTGAGGAGATTGCAGAGCTGATTAACAGAAATCCTGGAACGGTAAGAAACCAGATGCAGGCTTTGAGAGCTTTGGGGCTTGTAGAGGGTGTTCCCGGTCCAAAGGGAGGATACAGACCAACATCAAAGGCCTACGAACTCCTGTCAGTCACGAGGCCTGAAGAATCTGTAAAGGTTAATGTGGTTGTAAATGGAAACGAAATGGAGGAAATCTCTGCCGAGGAGATATCTCTGCCATCGATTTCAAATCCAAACGTGTGTCAGGCAAGAATCAGACTTATCGGGGATATCAAGAAAATTAACCCCGGAGACAGCGTTGTAGTAGGCCCAACACCTGTGAACGAGATGATGGTCTACGGAAAGGTTGTTGGAAGGGATGACACCGAAAACACAATTGTGATAGACATTGAGAAAATTGTTGCCCTTCCCAAAGATACTGTTGGGGAGCACATGTCCTCTCCGATAATAGCCGTTGACGCTGAAGAAAAGGCAATCACAGCAGCAAAAATTCTGGCTGAAAACGGAATTTACTGCACCCCTGTAAAAAAGGATGGCAAGTTTGTTGGTATCTTCACCCTCGATCATGTCGCCAAGGCAGTTGCCGAGAACAAGCTTGAAGCGAAGGTTGAGGAGGTAATGAGGCCGAAGCTCGTCATGGTTGAGAAGGACACAAAGATCAGAGAGGCAATCAGGCTGATGAGGGATGAGAAGGTCAGGATTCTTCTTGTTACAGACAAGGGAGAGCCAATCGGAGTCATAACTGATCAGAAGATCCTTACGAGACTTGCTCCAGAGCAGATAACTTCTTAAATTTTTATTTTAGTCCAAGATCCTCTTTCACAGAAACCAGTCCACGTATGGCAATTTCGTAAAGTTTTTCCAGCGGTATGTCTAGCTTTTCTATCATTCTTATTCTGTTCCTGTCACAGCCAGCCGCAAAGCTCTTTTCTTTGAACTTTTTCCTGACGGTTTTTGGTGTAACCTCCGTTATCTTCCCACTCTTTACGAGAGCGCATGCAATGATCAGCCCCGAAACGCTGTCTGCCGCCTGCAGGGCTATTTCAACAGGTTTTTCGTAATCTCCAAAGAGAATGTGGTTGTGTCTCTTCACAACCTCAGCAATCTCCTTATCCACACCCTCTTTCAGCAGAATCTCTGCCCCCACCAGTCCGTGCCTTTCCATGTCTCCCTGTGTCTGTTCATAGTCGATGTCGTGCAGTATACCAATTGTCCACCATTGCTCTTCATCCTGTCCGAGTTCTCTTGCAAGTTCCCTCATTACCGCTGCGGTTGCGATGCAGTGCTTTATCAGCTTGTCATCCGTTATGTACTTCCTGAGCAATTCAACGGGATCCATGCTAAAAGTAATCCGCAGCTATTTTTCTTTTTCGCCATAAAAAATTATGGAAAAGATCTCCCGTCCAGACTGGGATCGTGTCCGGGAAGTATATTCTGCTTTCTCACCGTGCTGAGCGCTTTGAAGCAGCTTTCATACCATTCAGAAAGATCTACATGCAGTCCTGGTGGTACAAAGGGTGTCGTGGCCGGTGGAAATTGAACCTTGTTACCTGCAGCGTCCGTAAATTCGACCTGCTGTTTTGGCGGGAAGAAGTTGAAGTACGTGTAGAAGTGATCGCCGGCTATCAGATAATCTCCCTTTTCGGTTCTCACGCTCACCCCCTGCAAACCCTTTGTGTGACCCGGCAGCAAAACGACTCTGATCCCCTCGGCCACCTCAGCATCACCACAAACCAGGCAGAGGTCCATCTCCTCAAGGGGGAGAATCATGTTCTCATCGTAGGTCTGGCGATAGTGCATGGGCGGGTTAAGTGCTGACTCCCACTCTCTTTTCTGGACGTAGATCCTGGCATTGTGGAAAAGCTTTGCGTTGGCAACATGATCAAAGTGGAGATGTGTTATAATCAGCTTGTCCACATCCTCCGGTTTCATATTGGCTCTTTCCAGCGCCTCCCTCAGACTCTTTTCGCCGCCACCTTTGCCCGGAAATCCATGAACAAGACCGTTTTTGGCCTCCTCAACCCCGGCATCCACAACTATTTTTTCATCCCCACCATCAATTACCCAAACAAAAACAGGCCCTGTTACAAGGGCACGCATATCTCCCATCATCTGAACGACCCCAATTGGGACGCTAATTTCCGCCATTTTCAAGGGTGTAATCCTGTACATTCAACCACCTCCCATTTTTTTTCTTTCCCTTTCCTGCAGCAATCTCCACAAAATCTTGCCTGCTCCACTCTTCGGCAACTCCTTGACGAATTCAACTATTCTCGGATACTTGTAGGCAGCCATCTCCTTTTTGGCCCACTCGATTATGTCGCTTTCTCTGACCTTCCCCTCATATTCAGGTTTCAGAACAATGAAAGCCTTGACTTCCTCAACAACCCTCTCATCTGGAACTCCGATCACGCATACCTCCTTTACCGCCGGATGTCTGTACAGAACAGCCTCAACCTCGGTTGGCCACACCTTAAATCCTGATCTGTTTATCATTCTCTTTATTCTGTCAACAATGAAGAAATAGCCGTCCTCATCCATATACCCAAGATCTCCTGTTCTCAGGTACTTTCTGCCTTCGATCTCAATGAAAGCTTTTTCTGTCTCCTCTGGCTTGTTCCAGTATCCTTTAAACACCTCCGGTCCTGAAATAACTATCTCTCCCTGCTCGTTTGGAGGCAGAGGTTTTCCAGTTTCAACGTCAATTACCAGCGCATCAACACCGAAATCCGGAATTCCAAGACATTGCAGTTTTGGATTGTGGGGAGGGTTTAGATGAGTCTGTGAAATCGTTTCCGTCAGTCCGTATCCCTCCATGTACCTTATGCCGGTGAGCTGATACAGTTTTTCAGCAACAGCCTTCGGCATTGGTGCTCCACCACCGCCAACAACGAGCAGTGAACTGAGATCTCTTTTGCCGATTTCCGGATCACTCAGCATATCAACAACCATCGTTGTAATGTTAACCCAGTGGGTGCAGCGGTACTTTTCAATGGCCTGTATTGCCGTTTCCCTGTCCCACCTGGTTATCAGCACCATGGTGGCCCCCGCATAAATTGGAGCAAACATCGAATGCACCATGCCCGTAACGTGGAAGAACGGCAATGTAGCGAGAATGACCGAGGCAGGTGTCATGTTGAACCAGTGCACCGAACTCAGTATGTTGGCAACTGCAGTGGAATGTGTGTGCATGCATCCCTTAGGCATTCCCGTCGTGCCGGCAGTGTAAGGAATTAACGCCAGATCGTCACTGCTGACTCTGACATCTGGCGGATTCCTTTCGGCCATAACCTCGTTCCAGCTTATGGTGTTCTCCACGTCAAGTTTGAGTTTTGCAAAATCCGGGACGGGCAGTTCAGGTTGCTCGGGAATATAGTCCGATAGATTGCCGCTTATCACGTCAATTCCAAGCTTCTTTGCCACCGGAACTATTCTCGATGCCAGTTCGGACGTTGTAACGACCATTTTGCTCCCGGAATCCTTCAGAACGTACTCGAGCTCTCTTTCCACCAGCATCGGGTTCAGTGGGACTGTTATCGCATTCGCCCTCATTATTCCGAAAAATGCTATTATAAACTGTGGAGAGTTCTGGGCATATATCGCAACCCTGTCTCCTTTCTCGATACCGGTTGAAGCCAGATACGTGGCGAATCTCTCAACACTGTCAAGAAGTTCCCCGTAGCTTATTTTTTTACCATAGTAGATGATTGATGGTTTCTCTCCGTATCTTCTTGCAGAGGTCTCCAGAAATTCAAAAAGCGGAACTTTCGGGTAGTCGAGGGTTTTCGTCAGCAGTTTTGGCCAGTTTCGAAACCATGGTCTTTCCATGATGGTAGTTATCTTTAATATATTTAATCATTTCTTTTGCATTTCGTATTTTCAACTTGCATTTGAAAGATAAACTGCAACTTCTACTAATTGATGTCAAAAATATTGTCGTGTAACACGAACTTAATATCACCGTTTCTTTTGAATGATCCTGAGAAACGCCAGTCCTGTTTCGTACATGACGACGAACAATACGAGAATGGCCATCTGTGTCAGACCGGTAAAATCCATGCTCAGATTTGTGATGAATAGCAAAACAACGATGTAAATCGGAATTCTCAGGTCTCGGAAAGTCTTGTAGCTTACAATATTAAAGTGTTCTGCGAGCACCATAACAAGTGGAATCTGAAAAAAGATTCCGAATGACAGAAGCAGCTTTATTGCGTTGGAGATTGTCCTTCCTGCTGAAAGATATGGTTCCATGGATCCTGTAAGGGCAATACCGTAGAGGAAAGGCACTACAAACCTGTAGGCAAAAATAAGGCCGAAGAGAAATATAAAGTAGCTCGGTATAAGTATCGTTTTCAGGAACTTCCTTTCGTGTTCGTAAAGTCCAGGTTTTGCAAACAGATAGAGTTCATACATTATGTAAGGGTACAGAAATACCAGAGAAAGTATGGCTGAGAACGTGAGTCTAATTACAACCCATTCGAGTGGGGAAAAGACGTAAATTGGATTCTTACCTACAAGGGTTTCCCAGAAACTCATCATAAAATTGTAGGAGATGTAAAAAACAACAGAAATGGAAATTATAAATGCAAGGCAAATTCTCAACAGTCTTTTTCTCAACTCTTCAATGTGTTCGGTCAGTTCAAGCTCCTTATCATCTGGTGGATTCACAGAGTACGTATGTCTGGTCTACTAAAATCTTTGGATTGGAAGTTTAGACAATAAACTTTATGTGGAAGTTTATTTTAAAAAATTGCATGGATGAAAGGGACAGGAAGATTATTTCGATTCTACAGCGTTCAGGTCGTCCGACACTATCTGAAATAGGGGAAGCAATCGGCATGTCTGCAATGGGGGCAAAGAAGAGAATACACAGGCTTGAAAGTAAAAATATGGTTAGGTTGACAACTCTTCTGAACACTGAAAAGTTAGGGGTCCTTACTGCAATTCTGGCGATGGAAGTGGAGAGCTCTGCAGCACTGGAAAGGCTGCTGAAGAAGTTTGAGAACTGCCCCCGTATCATCAAGTTTTTCGTGACAACGGGAGGTTACAACCTTTTTGCTCTCATCTGGGCTGAGGATCTGCATTCTCTGGAGAGCGTTACACTCGAAAAGTGTTCACTGAGAGCACAGCCGGGAATAAGAAGATATGAGGTCTACCCGGTACAGGGGATCCACTACGATCCCTTTCTGGAGATCAGGGTGGTGGCAGATAAGGTCTCATCAGCTCCGTGTGGTGTGGACTGCGGTAGCTGCAGCAGGTACAGAACCGGAAAGTGTCTCGCCTGTCCTGCAACGGTGTATTACAGGGGGAAACTTTGAATTTTTGCAATTTATAAATCCAAACGAGCTTGTCCCAAAACTCTGCCAGGCACCGACCCTGTCCGGTAGTGGTTAATGATATGCTGCCTGTTACCGACTGATACGAGACCACATGTATACCAGAATTAAGGTAAGAAGACCTGCCCTGAGCTGCTGATACCGGTGTCGATACTACCCAGCATTTCCAGACTTTTGACAGCATAAAAAGTGTTTTCAAGGCTTGAAATTCCGAGATACGGGCTTCTTCTGAACCCGCCATCCGGGTTCTGGAGGGAGATCAGGTATCTTGCAGTCTCTTCATCCCTGTATTCGTATCCTGCTTTGTTAAAGATGGAAAGGGCATAGTAAGTTTCCTCGATATAGGACGGGAAGCTGTTGGGTTTCTTGGCGAAACCACCGTCAGGACATCGAAATTTTCTGGCAAAGCTCACAGTACGGTTATCCGGCTTAACCACTGAAGTACAGTAGAAGGTGTCCCGTAGATTCGCTTTCCTAACTCCATATCCACCGTTTCTTCTGAACCTTTCGATGAAATCTTTCACCTTCTCAGGTACCCTCATCCCGCACATTTCGAGGGATGTGGAGATGCAGTAAATCTCTCTCAGGATGTTTGGGGACTCAAAGGAGTAGGTGGCTGTAATTCCTCTTTCACTGCCCAGATCTCTGCTGTGACTCCTCATTAAGACGTCATCGAGCTTTTCGAGAAGGAAGTCACAGTACTCCTCTGGAAGTTTATGGTCAAGGGCCTCAAGAGAGCTGAAAATGTAGAAAATGGAGTACACTTCCTTTCTCAGATTGGACATTAGAAACTCGACCACCACTTCTTTACCCGGAACCTCTTCCTTCAGAGTCTTCAAAATCTGAACTGCGTAGAAGGTTTCGGCGAGAGATGATGGCAGAGGCCTGCACATCGCGAAACCACCATCCTCGTTCTGTCTGGACAGCACGTAGCCCTTCAGCCTTTCCAGAGATAGATTCAAAGCTACCACCCTACCACCGCTATTGAGAACAGGCGTCATCAGCCGTACGGCGGTTATGGGGTGGACGCCTTCACCCTTGTCTGTCTAAAATCTGCAACGGCTTTTAATTTTTCCCTTTTAGTTTGTTTTTTAAACCAAAAAACTAAATATTGTTTAATAACCATAACAACTATGGTAGGCGTGGTTGAGGTATCGATCTTTGCGGTTTCCATGGCCGTCCTCGTAATAACCGGAATAGCTGTGGGGTTTGCAAGTGGTTTGCTCGGTGTGGGTGGATGTTTCATAATGATTCCCGTGCAGTACTGGGTGTACACGAGCATGGGTATGGATGCAAGACTTGCCATCCTGACAGCATTCGGAACGAATCTTGCTGTTGTGTTCCCGACAGCGATAAGCGGAGCTTATGGTCACAGCAAACGTGGAGCTGTGCTGTGGAGAGCTGCCGCTGTGATGGGGATAACCGGAGCCGTTGGGGCATTTGCCGGATCTGCAATAGCAGCTCATCTGCCGGTTCAGGTCTTAAAGACGGTCTTTGGCCTGGCAATTCTTGCTGGAGCTGTAAGGATGCTGGTTGCAGGACTGCCCAAGGTGGAAGAGGGGCCAAATGAGAATGCAGCAGTACTGGCAGCCTGTGGAATCGTGCTGGGGATAGTAACAGGCATCATCGGTATTGGAGGTGGAGTGCTGATGGTTCCGGTAATGGTTGCACTGCTCAGATTCGGGATGCACAGGGCTGTGGGAACCTCAACTGCCGTTATGATCTTTACGTCGCTCGGAGGATTGGCGGGATACATTGTCAACGGATTGAAGGCTGGAGTGTTTGGCAGTTATCCAGCAGGTCAGCTTATCGGTTACTTCAATCTCGAATCATGGCTTGCTCTGGCGGTAACAAGCGTTCTTGCGGCTCAGATTGGGGTGAAGACTGCTCACAGATTGCCAGCAGGGTATCTGAAGCACATCTTCATTGCTGTGATGGTTTACATGGCCTTGAAAATGATTGGCCTGTTTACCTGGCTGCACATGGGATGAAATGGCGAAGTTCGAAAAATTTTATTAAGTCTGAATATTCAGGGATCGATAACTGTCCGGCATGGTGTTTTGATGAGGAAAATCAGATGGGTTGTGGCGAGGGGCATTGAAATTGCTGAAAAGGATACCATTCTAACCTTCTTTCTTTTTCTTCTGGTCATTCTGGCAATTGTGTATCCGGATAAGATGGCGAGTTACATTTCCATCATCGACTGGAGACCGATAGTTGCTCTTGCTGGACTGATTTTGATTGCCACGGGGCTGAAGGAGAGCGGCTATTTTGATATTCTTTCGAGGAGAGTGTTGGGGTGGTGTAAAACCGAGAGAGGTCTGTCCATCATCCTGGTTTTGCTGGCAGTGTTTTTATCAACATTTCTGACAAATGATGTTACGCTTTTTGTGGTTGTACCAATCACGCTTGGAATTCGAAAAATGGTGGAAATTGATGCTCTGAAGCTGGTAGTATTTGAAGCAATGGCCGTCAACGCAGGTTCAGCCCTAACTCCGATCGGCAATCCACAAAATATCTTTCTATGGCATGAATGGGGTGTATCGTTCATAACTTTCTTACTGCAAACCCTTCCGCTCTTCATCGTTTTGCTCGTGCTTCTCCTGCTGTTCACATATCTTTCCTTTCCAGCCATAGAACTGGACTTTTCAAAAAATATAGAGGATCCAAAGAAGGATACCACCCTGTTTGTTTTATCCACAGTAATGTTAGCAGCTTATCTAGCCTTCCTTGAATTGAGGCAGAGTCAAATGCTGCTGCCTTTAGTCGTCCTACTCTACGCTTTGCTGTATCGTAGAGTTTTAATAAATACTGATTGGCTTCTGATTTTGCTTTTTATTGTTGTTCTGATTGATTTCCGTGTCCTTTCTTCAGTTCCTCCATTGATTGAGTTGGTGGGCACTTTAGACATAAAATCCTCAGGCAACATCTTCATATTCTCGGCAGTCACTTCTCAGTTGATCAGCAATGTTCCAGCGGCCATATTCGTTTCGAATTTCAGCCACAACTGGCCTGCCATAGTGTATGGGGTTAATATTGGAGGAAACGGCCTAATAACGGCCTCCTTTGCGAACATCATTGCGTTGAGGATGGTTCAAAGCGAGAAAAGGTGGAGAAGATTCCACAAGTACTCTGTACCCTACTTTCTCATTACGGGATGGGTTGCATATATGCTGTTTTTTAATTAAAATAATTTAGATTATGGATTCCATCCCATGAATTTCAGCATCATTGACTGCATGTATCCGAACATTTTTTTCATTATGCCGACCATCTGATCCATGATTCCCTGGCTGTGCATGTATCCGTTCTGGGCAGGCCCGTTCTGTGGCCCATACTGCGAGTTCATGATTCCCCCATACATTGTTACATTGTCCATCGTACCCGGATAGTTCATGCCATTATTTGCCGGCATTCCGTATCCCATATTTCCCATTCCATAACCCATTCCCATTCCGTATCCGCCATACCCTGACCCGTATCCCATCATGGGCATGCCGTATCCTCCGTATCCCATACCCCCCATGCCCATAGCAGATGCAAGGGTGGTTACGAACAGGAGGCTCACAATTCCTGCAGCAATTCCCGCTTTCACATTCATTCACATCACCTCAAAACACTGTTAACCTCAAGAGCATTATACTTTGCAGGTTAAAACGTTAAGATTTGGAGCTGTCAGAACGTTCAGAAATGTTTTAAACTCCACAAAACGTTTCACAATTTGAAATGGATTTGAGAAAAACAACTGAATACTTTTAGGACGGTTAGTCTGGCTTCAGCAATCAAACAGAAGTGTTGGGGTCTGTGAAGTTATCTTGTGAGGCAATCAAGGGCAAGTTTAAAAACAGCATTGGCAAAAGCAGAGCGATGCACTGGGCAGATGTAATTGCAGCGAAACTTCTGAAAAAAGGAAGCAGGCATAGAATAGCGACCGGTATATCTCCATCAGGGCACATACACCTTGGCAATTTAAGAGAAATGGTAACGGCAGATGCAATCAGAAGAGCCCTGATAGATGCTGGTGGGGATGCAGACATCGTTTACATAGCAGACGACTTTGATCCTTTGAGAAGAAAATATCCATTTTTGCCAGAAGAGTACGAAAGTTACGTTGGAATGCCGCTATGCAAGATTCCTGACCCTGAAGGATGTCACGAATCGTATTCGGAGCATTTTCTGCAACCTTTTCTTGAGTCTCTTGAAGTTCTTGGAATTCCGGTAGAGGTTAGAAGGGCTTACAGGATGTATGAAGATGGTCTTTATGAGGATAAAATAAGGGAGGCTCTGGGAAAAAGAGATGAAATTGCAGGGATAATAAGTGAGGTAACGGGGAGGGAGCTTGAAGTTGACTGGTATCCATTCATGCCCCTCTGTGAAAAATGTGGAAGGATCAACTCTGCAAGGGTAACGGGTTTTGATGACAGATGGATATACTACACATGCAGTTGCGGCTACGCCGGCAAAGCTTCATACAGAGGGGGAGGCAAGCTTACCTGGAGGGTTGACTGGGCGGCAAGATGGCAGATTCTGAAAATTACCTGCGAGCCATTTGGAAAGGATCATGCCGCTGCTGGAGGAAGTTATGACACTGGAAAGAGGATATCCAGCGAAATCTTCAATTACGAACCTCCGTATCCCGTGCCTTACGAATGGATTCACCTGAAAGGCGTTGGGGCGATGAAAAGCTCGAAGGGGATTGTAATCCCCGTGAGAGAGATGATAGAGATAATTCCACCCGAGATTGTCAGATACTTTACCATCAGGGTGAAGCCCGAGAGACACATAGAGTTCGATCCGGGCATCGGACTGCTTGACCTAATCGAGGAATTTGAAGAAAAATTCAGGGAAGGAGACAGGAGTGTCGAAATCAGTCTCGTCAGCGATGTTCGGTACTCAGAAGTCCCGTTCCGCCATCTGGTGGTTGTGGGACAGATAGCAAAATGGGATGTCAGAAAGGTTCTCGAAATTTTAAAGAGAACAGGCTACAGTATTGACGAGGAAGTGATCAGGGATGTTGAGAGAAGGCTTGTTTATGCCAGAAAGTGGCTTGAAAAGTATGCTCCGGAGAGGATAAAGTTTGAGATACCAGATGAAATAAAATCGGAGTTCAGCGATAAGGAGAGGGAGTTTCTGAAAAATTATGCAGAAAGGCTAAAAGAGGACATGAAACCCGAGGAGATACATACTCTCGTCTACGACGTGGCAAAAGAGATTGGCATCAAACCCTCAAAGGCCTTCAGCGCTATTTACAAGGTAATACTGGATAAAACCTACGGCCCTAGAGTGGGATACTTTATCAAGTCTCTAGGGATTGGATGGGTGAAGGATAGAATAGAAGCAGTAATATGAGAAAGTTCAGGAGAATAGAGGCAGGAAGCTACTACAGCTATCTGCCCGAGGGGTGCAGGCTCTGCAGAAGGGGATCCAAACTCGTGCTTTTTGTGACCGGTAAATGCATGCACTCATGTTTTTACTGCCCCATCTCGAAAGAGAGATCGGGCAGAGATGTGATATATGCCAATGAGCGAAAAGTAAGAAGCATCGAGGACTTTCTTGAGGAGGCAGAGCTCATGGGAGCGGATGGAGTGGCAATAACGGGTGGTGAACCACTCCTGAAAATTGAGAGAGTTGCCGAGTTTCTTAAAATAGCCAAGGAATTGGATATGCACGTGCATCTTTACACGTCACTTCCTGCGGGTGAGGAGAAACTCAGGAAACTCAGAAAGCTGGATGAAATCAGATTTCATCCACCCGAGCTTCTGAAACCTGAAGCTTATGCTGACTCCATAAGAGCTGCAAAAAAGCTTGGAATGGATGCCGGGTTCGAAATCCCTGCTTTAAGATTTGATGAGAGGATTGTTGAGATTGCCAACGACCTGGATGCTTTCCTCAACGTTAACCAGCTTGAGGTAAGTGAGACGAACTGGCGGGAGATAGTGGGTAGAGGTTATGCGGTCAAAGACTACTACGTTGAAACACCGGAGGTCATAAAGGCCTACGAAAAGGCCAGCAAGTTTCACTACTGCAGTGCAAGATTCAAGGATGTGGCACAGTTCAGAAGGAGACTGATCAGAATGGCCATGAATCACCCCGAATTTTATGAGATAACCGGAGATGGTACGGTGGTGTGCTGCCGGATTGACGGAAATCTGGATGTGGCCGAGTACATTTTAAGCCGGAAAGGAATCAAATATGTCAGATTTGAGGATTGCATTGAAACTTCACCTGAACTGGACGAAGAGATTAGAGAAGCTTTAAAATCTGAAGGGTTGAAACTGAGTTTGGTGGAGAGGTATCCGACTTTCAACAGAATGGTCGTAGATCGGATAGAAATCTGAGGTTTGATTATGAACGGAGAGGTTGAGTCAAGGGTCAGAAAGTATCTGGAAAGGGACAAAAATGGGTTGAGAAAAGAATTGCTCAGAGTACTCCTCGACGGAAAGAAGTTCACAACTGCCGAAATCCACCAGATTCTGAGTGAGCGAGGTTACTCAATAAGTTCAAGGGGAATCTCAGCGATGGTTGGTTTGATCTCTGCCAGACTGGGGATTTTAAAAACAGAACTTGGTGAGAAGAATAGATACTATCTCAAACCGGAGTATGCTGAACTCGTGAGGAGAATAGTTGAGGAGTATGATTGATAGACTTGTTTACAGAATTTATGAGAGCAGATTGCTGAGGAAGGTAAAGAATGGCTCGATTCCCGAGCATATAGCCATAATAATGGATGGAAACAGGAGATTTGCAAGAAAAATGGGGTTGGAGCCGCATCAGGGACATTTTTTCGGCTCCAAAAAAGCTGAAGAGGTTCTCGAATGGTGCTGGGAGCTCGGGGTGAGGATGCTGACTCTTTACGCCTTCTCGACTGAAAATTTTAGAAGAAGTGAAAGGGAAAAGCAGAATATATTTGTCCTGTTGGAAAAGGAGTTGAGGAGAATCCTTAACGATAGAAGGACTTATGAAAGAGAAATGAAGGTAAGAGTT
The DNA here is from genome assembly GCF_016757965.1 of Archaeoglobus neptunius. Classification (NCBI taxonomy): domain Archaea; kingdom Methanobacteriati; phylum Methanobacteriota; class Archaeoglobi; order Archaeoglobales; family Archaeoglobaceae; genus Archaeoglobus; species Archaeoglobus neptunius. The sequence goes on from NZ_JAEKIW010000012.1 coordinate 47,294, forward strand.
GTGGGCAGGAGAGAACTTCTCCCCGACAATCTGCTGAAAACGATTGAAGAGGTTGAGAACGCAACGAAAAGACATGGTAGACACTTTTTAAACATTGCTATTGCTTACGGTGGAAGACAGGAAATTCTTGATGCTGTTAGAAAAATTCTGCACAAGGTAAAGGCCGGAAAACTGCGGCCTGAAAGTATAGACAGGAAAGTCTTTGAGGAACATTTATATGGCGATGGAAAGTATTCTCAGGTTGACCTCGTAATCAGAACTGGAGGTGAGCAGAGGTTATCGAACTTCCTGCCCTGGCAGACTGCAAACAGCGTGGCATACTTCTGCGATGTTTACTGGCCTGAGTTTAGAAAAATCGATCTGCTGAGGGCAATAAGGGCCTGGCAGTACAGGAAAAGGCAGGAGGGGGTATGAATGTCTCAGAAAATGATGTATGAATTCAAGAGGAAGATTGAGGAACTTGACAGGTATAAGGGTAGAGGAACCGAGCTCATTACACTGTATATTCCTCCAGATAAAAATATAGCCGATATTTCCAACCAGCTTAGAAGTGAACTGAGTCAGGCTTCAAACATAAAGTCAAAACAGACAAGAACGAACGTAATAGCCGGTATAGAAGCAATTTTAAACAGACTAAAGCACTTCAGAAAACCCCCTGAAAACGGTATGGTAATTATCAGTGGTGTTGTAAATATTAACGGCAAGGAAAAACACATAACGGAGATAATAGAGCCTCCTGAACCTGTACCACTCTACAAATATCACTGCGACTCAAAATTTTACCTTGATCCCCTCAAGGAAATGCTCGTGGATAAGAAGCTGTACGGGCTCATTGTAATTGATAGAAGAGAAGCAACGGTTGGACTGCTCAAAGGAAAGCGAATTGAGGTTCTTGACTGGGACACATCGATGGTACCGGGAAAGCACAGGCAGGGAGGCCAGAGTAGCGTCAGATTTGAAAGGCTCAGGGAAATCGCCATCCACGAGTTTTACAAGAAGGTCGGGGAGATGGCAAGTGAGGCCCTTCTGCCCTACAATGACAGGCTGGTTGGAATTATAATTGGGGGACCATCTCCAACAAAAGAAGAGTTTTACGAGGGTGAGTATCTCCACCATGAACTCCAGAAAAAGGTTCTAGGCCTGTTTGATGTGGGTTACACAGATGAAAGCGGTCTTTATGAACTTGTGGAGAAAGCTAAGGACCTGCTCCAGGAAGTTGATATGATCAGGGAGAAAAACCTCATGCAGAGATTTCTCAAGGAGGTTGCAAGGGATGGACTAGCGGCGTATGGTGAGGAAGAAGTCAGGAGGTACATCGAACTTGGGGCTGTTGAAACCCTGCTTCTCTCTGAGGGTCTGCGATACGAGAGAGTTACGTACAGATGCCCCAAATGTGGGAAGGAGGTAATTGTAACTGTTAGGGAGGGGCAGGAAAAACCACCCTTCTGCGATGAAGACAGCGTCCAGATGGAGGAGGCTGAAAGAAAAGATATAGTTCTTGAGCTTTCAGAGCTTGCTGAGAGCATGGGTTCGAAGGTTGAGTTCCTTTCAACTGAGAGTGAAGAGGGAGAAATGCTTTACAGAGCATTTGGTGGAATTGCAGCAATCCTGCGATTCAAGCCGGATCAGAACAGTTAAAGTTGGACAGAATTTTCGGGTACATTCAATTTCAGCTCTGCTCCAGCCTCTTCATCGAATTCAACGACACCTTCTTTTTACCCTTTTGCTATCAGTGCAGACCTCGACGTGGAGTTACCTCTCCACCCTGACGATTCCCGATGGTATGATCCGCAATTAAAAAAGTTTTAAAGATCAGTGGGGTGTTATTCCGTAAGCCCTAACTTTCTCGAGCCACGCCCCAATCTTCGGAAACACCTCGGATGGTACTTTCAGCCCGAAGGGCAGGTCCACATGACCTGTTCCCTCTATTATGTAGTATTCGTCGTATTTGTGCAGCGTCTTGGCCTCCATGAGGTTTCTGATTACCTCATCTGCCTCGACTAGACCATCGTACTCCGAAAGCAGGGTTATGAAGGGCACCTTTACCTTTTTCATGTTGTAGATGTAGTAGTAATATCCATCCCTGCCCGGTTTTGGAGTTGGTGCTTCAACAAGCCACCACCTCCCCCCATTTTCAAAGTACTCTCTAACAGTTTTGTGGGTTCCGAAGTCATTGTACTGGGCGACAGTTGGGGTGTAAAGGCTGTCAACGATGTATCTTGCCATGAAGTCCTCCAAGGCTGGATTGAGATCGTTCGGGTTTGTAAAGGTGAGGTCTCTGATGATCTCGCTATACTCTCCGCATTTCTCGTTCATCTCGAAGATTAGCTTGAAAACTCTGTCCACCGTCAGCATGGTTTTGTGCCATAGCTTGTTATTCTTCGCAATATCCTCAACAACTCCCCTAAGGTCTATGTAGAGTGGTGCGTCGAGCAGCAGCCATGCGAGGTCTGCATCTGTAACTCTTGGCAGAGGTGGTATCATTGCAGGATCGAGAGCTATGACACCAATGACCGTTTCCGATCCATCGATTTCTCCGTTTCTTTCCCTGACAAGGATGTCGTCTGACACAACCTTTCTGCACCAGGGTTCGCCAAAGAGGCAGTGGTAGGTCCACTTGAACCTCGTTCCCTGTAGATACACGTAGCTCACAAGCCCTCCCGTGCTGTGTCCACCAATGATTGGATGTTTTCCGGTGACATCATACACTTTCCTTATGGCTGCTCTTGCATCGTACAACGCCCAGGTGTCAAGACTCGTTTTTGCCGATCCAACCTGACTCTTCATCTCCCTATCGCCCGTACCCCTGTAGTTTACGAGCCACACGTCATATCCCTGCTTCCAGAGGTAATATGCGAGACTGTGGTAGAGCATCGGGTCTTGCCGTATTCTATCGTCTCCAACAGCCCACTCAGCAAGGTCGGATGGTAGCCTGACGTCATACAGCTCCCTGAGTTCGGGTGGTGTGTTGGTGAGGTATTCGTTCATGTTACACAGCAGTCCGGGAAAAAGAACTACAGGTTGCGCCCCATCGTTTACGTTCTCTCCAGGTGGATGGTATCTCAGAAGCTTAATCGTAACTCCATCGTCCGTTTTGGCAGTGTACACGTTTCCGAGATGCTCAAATGCTGCACTGCTGGACATCACTAAAGCTAAACCAAGGCATAAGGTTGCTATAAGAACTACTTTCATAAATCGTGAGCAACTCCTAATATTATAAAAGTTTCGAAAAATTAATGATTATTATGGTTACAAAGATTAAAGTTCAGCTTCGAAGTCCTCTATTGTATAGGTGAAATCCTGTCCCCTGATCTTCGCTATCTCTCTTGCGAGAAGCCAGTAAACTATTGCCAGCGCTCTCCTTCCTTTGTTGTTTGTGGGTATGACGAGATCGATGTCTGCAGAAGAGTTGTTTGAATCACACAGTGCAACGACCGGGATGCCCACGACCGTTGCCTCGTTCACAGCCTGCTTGTCTATTGCCGGATCGTTAACGAAAACAACGTCCGGCTCTCTGTAATCCTTGAGCATGGGGTTTGTGAGGGTTCCGGGTATGAACCTGCCGACAATGTAATCGCTGCCCACAACCTTCGAGAACATCTGAACCGGTTTCTGAGCGTACTGCCTTGCTGCAACAAGCAAAATCTTTGATGGATCATATCTGGAAAGGAATTTTGCTGCAACCCGGATCCTCTCATCCAGCTTTCTGATATCCAGAACGTAAAGCCCGTCCTGCCTTACCTTGAAGATGAACTTCTTCATGTCGCCGGTTTTTATCTGCGTTCCAATGTGCACTCCTGCTGCGAGATAATCATCCGGTGGTACAAGATATTCGTATTCCTTCTCCTTTTCCATCATATTCTCACCATTCTCGGCTTATCCATCAGTTCTTCGATTCTGATGAGCTCATTAAGTTTTGAGATTCTTTCTCCACCAACCACACCCGTCTTTATTAACTTTGCGTTGAAAGCAACGGCAAGGTGCGCCAGACTTTCATCCTCAGTTTCTCCGCTTCTGTGACTCACAACTATGCTGCAACCGCCATCCTTCGACATCTTCACGGCCATTGCAGTCCCTGATATGGTACCATTCTGATTTGGCTTTATCAGTACGGTGTTGGCAGCGCCAATTTCAAGACCTTTTGCGATCCTCTTTGGACTGGTTACAAAAATGTCGTCCCCGCAGACCATACATTTTACCTGATTCGTCAACTCTGCGAAACCCTCAAAATCGTTTTCATGAAGCGGATCCTCGATGTAAAGCAGATTGTACCTGTCGGCGAGTTCTGCAATGTACGCTATCTGCTCCTCCGCAGTGAGCTTTCTATCTGGATAAACGTATCTCTCTCCATCCCACAGCTCGGTTGCTGCCACATCAATACCAATTCTTATCTCCACTCCGGTCTGGTCTCTGGCATTCTGTACAGCCTCGTTGAGGATTTCAAAGGCCATCTCATCGCTGATCTGTGCCGCCCAGGCACCTTCATCTCCCTTGGCTGCAAAGATTCCTCTCCTCTTGAACTCCTTTTTTAACTCCTTGTGCACAGCAGCGTTGGTTCTTTGTGCTTCAAAGAAGCTCTTGGCTCCTACCGGAATTACGAGAAACTCCTGAATACTTGTCGAACCCTCAGCATGCCTACCACCCCCAATCACGTTTCCAAGGGGGTAGGGCAGCTCATTCGCAAAAGCACCACCTATATAGGCGTACAGGGGCAAACCGAGAAGCTCTGCTGCGGCTTTGGCTGTTGCGAGACTTGCTGCGATTGCAAAGTTACCGCCAATTTTTGAAAAGTTCTCGGTACCGTCAATCTCCTTTAAGGCTTCGTCAACACTATTCTGGTCAAAAACACTCAGGCCAATCAGACCTTTTGCCACATCTTCCTCAATTTCCTCAAATTTACTTGGACTCACAACAACGGCTTCCTCACTTCCCGTGGATGCTCCGCTTGGAGCCATTGCTTTTGCAACCACATCTCCTGCGATAATTTCACACTCAATGGTTTCATTCCCTCTGCTGTCGAAAACAATCCTGTAATGAACATCCTCTATTATCAAGCTATCACCTCAGAAAAGATCATATCTTTCGAGCCACACAAACTCGTTTCTCCTTCTTTTTACGGTTATGGGAATGACGCCTCTGCTGAACTCTTCAAGGGCAATATCGAGAGGTTCGGTTTTGTCTGTTTCGATTAAAACAGGAGCTCCCATGGCTATCTGCAGTGCTCGTGCTCCTATAATTCTTGCTTTCTCAAATCTCGTGTACTTGAACGGAAACTTTACCTTAATAGTTACCACCCCTCAAAGCGGGTATGGGGCCGCCGAGATTTGAACTCGGGTCACGGCGTCCCGAACGCCGCAGGATCACCAGGCTACCCCACGGCCCCATGAAAGCGGGACAACTCCTTAATCACAGACTTGTGGGTTATGAACATTCTCCTGCAGCAGTACCTTTCGATTCCAAGTTCATCCAGCGCCTCCCTGGCACTTTTGCCTTCGGCAAGCTTTTTCCTGTACTCCTCGTAAAGGTGCCCGATGATGGCTCCGCACGAAAAGCATCTTATTGGAAAATCACTGGCACTCTCTCCTCTGGGCACGTCCATTTTTGCACTCACCTGTACGATGTCTGTCTTCTCGCTCTAGCTCCCCTGCCACCCTGGATCTTTGGAAGTTTTCTTCTGACGTCGTTGACGAGAAGACTTCTGTCGTACTCGAGATACGCTTTCCTGAGTTCCTCATCTCCGCTAAACTCTGTTAGGGCTCTTGCAATTGCAGTTCTCGCAGCTTCAGCCTGGGCCATGAACCCGCCTCCCCAGGTGGTGACGTCAATGTCAACCCTGCTGGCCAGTTCTTTCGCAATGATGAGTGGTTCGAGTATCTTCATTCTTGCCATTTCTGGCTGATGGATCTCAACGGGAACCTTGTTTATCCTCACTCTGCCGATCCCGGGCCTTATAACCGCTCTGGCAGTTGCGGTCTTTCTTTTACCACTCGTTACAACAATCTTCATTTTCAGACACCTCTGAATCCGAGATATCTGCTTACCTCTGCAAGGGTGACATACTTATCTGTTTTTGAAACTTTCTCAAGCATGGCATCATCGATTGTTTCAAAGTTCATACCTTTAAGCTCCTCAGGGACACCCATAAATACACGAAGTCTTCTATATGCATCTCTGCCCCTCGACGTCTTCCAGGGAAGCATTCCTCTTACTGTTCTCTTGAATATTTTTTCTGGATGCCTCGGAAAGTAGGGGCCTTTTTCCTTGCTTCCCCTGTCGTACTTCTCTTTGTACCTCTCGAACACCATATGCTTGTCTCCTGTAATGACCACCTTTTCTGCATTTACCACAACGATTCTCTCACCCTTCAACAGTCTCTTTGCAATCCTGCTTGAAAGCCTTCCCAAAATGTGTCCCGAAGCGTCGATGATCGTAAAATCTTCGCCCAACGTTTTTATCACTCTGCTAACGTTTACCGCCATACTGTCCACCTCACACCATCAATTTCACTCCACTGCCTTTCGGATTCTCTCTTAGAAGCTCTTCTATGCCCATGCATCTTCCCCCTGCTTCGATAATCTTCCTCTTTGCTGTTTCCGAAAAGCTCAGGGCAGCAACTTTCACGGGTTTTGTGATCCTGCCGCTTCCCAGCACCTTTCCGGGAACAATTACATACTCATTTTCCCTCGCATACCTTTCAATCTTCGACACGTTAACCTCTGCCTGCAATCTTCTGGGCTTTGCCAGTCTCCCTGCTACGTCTTTCCAGATTGCGGCGTCATTTTTGGCCGATTCACTGAGCAGAACATCAATTAGAGTGACAAGGTTTGGATTTGATTTCCTTTTCTGCAACCTTCTGATTTTGCTCATATCCGCAACACCCCAACGTAGTTCTCACCGTTACATCACTGAATTTAAATCTTTGCAGCCTTCTGATTTTTAATGTTCTTTTTGCTCAGGGAGGCTAAATAATTCTTTCGTATTGATTAATGATGTTTCAGTCTTCCAGATACCTTTCCCTCTCCCAGAGCTCCTCAAGGAACTTTTTCAAGATCTTCTGCTCTGCTGATCGGATATGGTGGAGGCATGTTGATTTTGCTATTCCGAATTTTTCGGAGAGTTCTTTAAGATTTACTTTTCTGGGCCACTCGAAGTATCCTGATCTGTAAGCTTCAAACAGTACCTTTTTCTGCTTCATGGATAGCTCAGATAAAAGCTGATCGATGATGTCGTCAAACTCTTCCTTCGCATCTCCCAAATTGGCAATGCTAAGAACTTCGAGATCTATGTTTTCGACCCCCTCCAACTTTTTGAGAGCCTCTCCAAGTTTTTCTTCGTAGACTAGAACGGTCCAGTATTCGTGTCCGTTGTGGATGACTATCCTTGTGGGCATGATGTCGAGACCAAAAATGTTCTCATAAAAGGTGGATTTCGGGGTAAATCTGCCATGAATGTATACGATAAGCTTTTTTCGGCTTATTACAGTCAACTCCTTTGCCAGATCTCCGTAACTGTACATGTCTTTGATAAAACTCGATAATGCGTCATAGTTCTCTGCCACAAGTTTAAAGTTTGCCCTTATCTCATCCGAAATCTTGAATACTCCGGTAACAATGAGATAGACCCCTGGATGGTTCCTGGTTATCTCTATTGACCAGCATCCGGGATGCCAGAGTTTAAGAACTACCTCCTTCAACCCCTCCATTTTAGAGAATTAAATCTGATAAAATATAACTTTAACCAAGCGCATTCTGAGCGGAGAGACGAATGAAGCTTGGAAGTTCATGATCCCTTATCCCGACAAGTCTGTTCCATCTGTCATTTATGTACTTTTTAATTTCCCTGATTTCCGATTCGGTGAGTCCGGAGAACCTGCCCTGCGAGGAAAGATATTCCTGAACATCTTTCATCTTTTTCTTTCCTTTTGCTATCAGGTCGCTTGCACCTGTAAAACTGAATCTTCCTTCAGAGTACTCGAAAAGAATCCACATCCCCGTCTCAACTGCCAGTCTTGCGATGTGGACAGTCCTGTTCATCGGAAAACGCCAACCCGGGGGGCACGGAGCGTGAATTTCTATGTATCTGAATCCTCTGATTTCTCTAGCCTTTCTGACCTTCTCGTAGAGGTCTCCGAGGTACCCGATCGAGGCAGTTGAGACGTAAGGAACGTTGTGGGTTAGCAGTATCTCTGCAACATCCTTTCTGTGTTCCTTTTTCCCCTTCCAGGTGGTTGTCGTCCATGCACCATATGGTGTAGCGGAACTCCTCTGGATGCCCGTATTCGAATAGATCTCATTGTTGTAGCAGATGTAGATTATGTCCTCATTCCTCTCAGCAGCACCACTCAGAGCCTGAAGGCCGATGTCGTACGTTCCTCCATCTCCCGCCCACACAACCACCACTGTATCATCACCCTGCATTTCCAGTGAGGCCCTGATTCCGGATGCAGTTGCTGCGGCAGCGGCAAAAGCTGTGTTGAATACAGGAATCCTTATGGCAGAATTTGGATACGGCCCCATGTAAACTGACGTGCAGCACGCTGGTACCACCAGAATCGCCTTACCACCGAGGGCCTTAAGAACTGTCCTCAGGGCCATCGATGATGGACAGCCGTGACAGGCAGCATTTCCAGGAAGAAGAAACTCCTCCCTTTCAATTTCCGAGATTTTCACATTATCACCTCCTTAATCCAGATTTTTCTCTCAAAAATCGCTTTTTCGATTGTCCTCTTCGTTACGTCCACACCTCCGATTCCAACAATCCTCGGTACGATTTTGGCATCAGAAAATGCGAGAGCAGCCCTGATCTCTGTGTAGAGCTGCCCTCCAGAACCCGGACTTATCGCCCTGTCAAAGACAACTACCCGCTTACCATCGAGAACCCTCCTGATATCTTTTTCGGGAAATGGCCTGAATGATTTCAACCTCAGGAGGCCAACCCTTACATTTTTGTTTCTGAGACTGTCAACTGCAACTCTGGCTTCGGAGGCAACCGCTCCCATCGCAACAACAATAATATCTGCATCCTCGGTTTTGTACTCCTCAATGGTTAGGGGTACTCTCCTTCCTGAAAGCTCCAAGAACTCTTCCTCTACCTCCCTCATCACCTTCAAAGCCCTGTCATGTGCCTTCTGTATGCTGTGCCTGAATTCCGCAAAGTAGATCGGAAGCAGGATATTTCCGTGGGTAAAGGGATTATCAGCATCAAGCTTCCAGTTAGGATCGTACTCATCGAGAAAGCCGTCAAAGCCGGTGAGTTCAACCGGCATTGTGGTGTGGGACAGAACAAAACCGTCGTAACAGACCATTGCTGGAAGCATAACCTTTCTGTTTTCTGCAACCCGGTAGGCCATTGCGATGGTATCGTAGATCTCCTGAATGCTGCTGCAGTAGAACTGGATCCATCCGGTATCCCTCTGGCTCAGAGAATCGCTAAGGTCTGCCCAGATATTCCAACCCGGACCTATTGCTCTGTTTGCCACACTCATCACAACGGGTGTCCTTGCGTTTGCAGCCCAGTGAAGCATTTCATGCATGTAGGCAAGTCCATGGCTGGATGTTGCGGTAAACGTTCTTGATCCTGCTGCACTTGCTCCAATGCACGCTGCCATCGCTGAATGTTCCGACTCAACCCTGATCAATTTGGCCCTCATTTCTCCGTTTTCGATCAGCTTCGAAAGCGTCTCAACGACTGGAGTCGATGGGGTGATGGGATAGGCTGCTATAACTCTCACTCTGGAGTTCATTGCAGAGAAAGCTGCGCTCTCGTTTCCCGTTAGCATTTTAACCTCCGGCATCTGCAAGCACCTCCCGGTTACTTTTGATTGCACGTCTCGGGCATACGGCAGAACAGATAAGACAGCCCTTGCAGAACTCGTATTCGATCTCGACTTTTTCGTTAACCATCATTGCACCTTCAGGACAGTGGAACCAGCAGTTCAGGCACATGTTGCACTTTTCGTATTCAATTTCTGGCCTAAAGTCTCTCCAGAAGCCTGTTCTACCAGCAACACCGGGCGAAGGCATGGAGATTGGCAGTTCCACCTTTATCTTCTCCATTTTTACCGGACTATACTTCTTTCTGCCCTTTACGACAGCATGAATGGCATTTTCGTAAGCTTTTCTGGCAGCCAGAACGTTTTCAATTCCAAATTTCTTTCTGATGGTTTTTTCAAGGACCTTAAATCCGATGTTTACCTTGAGTGCTTCAAAGGCTCTCATAACCGCCCCGAGAACCGTCGTGCTGACCACCGGTGTTCCCGCAAGCAGCAGGTTGTGTTCGATTGCTATTCCCGTCGCATCTGTTGTGATGATATGGAGGAACTTTTGTTCGAATTCGAATTCATCCGGTTTTCTGGTTGTGTTTATCACGATAACTCCTCCCTCTTTAACTCCAGAAAACACATCAATCGACCTCATAATCAGAGGGTCGAGAACCACAACAATGTTTGGGTGGTAAACCTGACTTGTTTCGTAAATATTTTCATTTGAGATTCTTGTGAACGCAACAACCGGTGCTCCTCTCCTCTCGGCACCGAAAAATGGCATTGACTGGCTTTTTAAACCAGTGAGATGGGCGACCCCGGCCAGTAATTTGCTTGCCGTTACCGCCCCCTGCCCCCCTCTCCCGTGAAACCGGATCTCCAGCTTCATAATTTATCATTGTTTTTCATCCTATATAACGGAAAATGCGAACATGTTTGCATTCTGTGAAAAAAGCTTTTAAAATTGCAGGGAATAAATATTATGCGAGCCATTGAGGTCGATCTTACAGCGAACGAGGTATATGAGAGAATTCTGGATTCTGAATTTTTCGGCGGAAAGGGTGTGGCTGTCAATCTAATGCTGGATGAAATCAAGAAAGGTATCGACCCGCTGTCTCCCGATAACCTGCTTATCTTTGCAACAGGTCCGCTAAACGGCATAAATCTCAGTGGAGCTTCGAGAGCTACCTGTCATTTCAAATCCCCGATGACCGGTGGTTACGGTGAATCTCAGTGTGGTGGGTACATCGCCTATGAAATGAAAAAAACTGGTGTGGATTTTTTGATGATAAAGGGAAAGGCAGAGAGACCGGTCTACATTCTGGTGGAGAATGGTGAAGTGAAGATTATCTCTGCAGAAAAACTGTGGGGAAAGGATTCCTATAAAGTTGAGGATTATCTTCGGGAAAAGCATGGTGGGGAGATTCTGTCCATCGGACAGGCAGGGGAGAATCTGGTCAGGTTTGCGTGCATAAACCATCGAAGGGGTAGGCAGTTTGGTAGGGGTGGAGGAGGAGCCGTGATGGGTTCCAAAAATCTTAAAGCAGTGGTCTTCAGAGGAAACAGGAGAAAAATTGATGTGGCAAATCCGGAGGAGCTGAGAGAATTCAGGAAATGGCTAAACGGGAAGGTTAAGAAGACTCACAGGAGTCTGACAGTATACGGGACATCCGGGATGATGAGCCTCGTCAACGAACTTGGAGTTCTCCCGACAAGATACTGGCAGAAGGGAAGATTTGATGGAGCCGAGCGCATGAGCGGTGAGGAGATAAAGAAATATTTCGTTAAAAGCACCGCTTGTTATGGCTGTTCTGTTGCGTGTGGAAAACTTGCAAGGGTCGGGAATTGCGAGACAGAGATAGAGTATGAAACTCTGTTCGCCCTGGGAGCTCTCTGTGAAAATGAAAATGTTGAAGACCTGATCAGAGCCGCTGAGCTTTGCGACAGGTATGGGATGGACACGATCTCAGCAGGAAATGTAATCGCCTTCTGGATGGCAAACGGCAGGGCTGAGTTCGGAAATTCTTCAGAAGTTATCAGGCTGGTTGAGAAAATAGCCTTCAGGAGGGATGAGGGAAACATTCTTGCAGAAGGTGTAAAAAGGGCCGGTGAAGTTCTTGGGAGTGAGGTGGAGGCCATACATATAAAAGGCCTGGAACCGGCTGGGTACGACCCGAGAGGCTTGTACGGCATGGCCATCGGCTATGCCACATCTCCGAGAGGAGCATGCCATATGAGGAGCTGCGCATATCGCCCAAATCTGACGGGCCATCTGAACAGGCTCAGCATTCAGGGTCAGGCTGAAATGGTAAAGGACTACGAGGATTTCTATGCTGTAATCGATTCAATGGTTTATTGTCGTTTTCTCTGCCTGCCAGTTATAGGCCCAGTTTACTGGGAGGAACTCTCCAAGCTTTATGGAATTGTTACAGGTGAAAAGAAAGATGTTGACGAATTCAAGGAGGTTGGGGAGAGAATCAACGATCTGGCGAGGGAGTTCAATATTAGGGAGGGAGTTACCGATTACTATCTACCAAAGACTTTTGTTGAGGCTATCGGTAAGGAAAATCTTGATAAAATGATTGGAGAGTATTTGAGGCTGAGAGGTTGGAGATGAGTCGAGATGCTGCAGATAGGAGTGATCGGTGCGGGTAGGTGTGATGAGAAAATTTACAGAACTGCATTTCGGGTTGGGCAGCTCATAGCTGAAAGAGGGCATGTGCTGATAAATGGGGGACTTGGAGGGGTTATGGAGGCGAGTGCCAGAGGTGCGAAGAGCAGGAACGGAACGGTCGTGGCGGTACTCCCGGGCAAAATGGATTACTGCAACGAATTTTCAGACATCAGGATTGCCACGGATATGGGGCATGCGAGAAACGTTATTATCGTGCACAGCTCCGATGCGTTAATTTCCGTGGGTGGAGGTTATGGGACGATCTCGGAGATTGCAATAGCTCTGAAGGAAGGTAAAAAGGTCGCATCTCTCTATCCACCGGTCGTTATAGATGGAATGAAAGTATTTGAAACTCCGGAGGAGGCGGTAGATTACTGTATCTCAGATTCATAAAGATAGCAGCTCGGGTCATCTCCCCAGAGATCGCCGTATCTGTATGCCCTTAATCTGAAACCCCCGCAAACATCCTTGAATCTGCATCTCCCGCATTTTCCTCTGAGGTATCTGACCTTGTTTCTCAATTTTTCGAGTAACCCATCACCCCCCATCCAGATCTTTTCAAAGTTGCTTACGAGAACGTTTCCCAGTGTGTAATCCCACCAGAACTGATTGGGATGAACGTCTCCCCTGTGATCTATGCAGGCGAGTCTTATTCCGCTGCTGTCCCCACCCCTGTACCTGAGAAAATCTCTGGCCATTTCTGCCTTCTCCGGATCGATTTCCAAAAGCTTCAGGTAGGTGTATATTCCATCGGCGGGATTGTCAACGGTCATTATTTCCATTCCCTCCTTTTCAGCCTCTCTGATCAGCAGTTCGATGAGCTTTCTTCTCTCTTCATTGCTGATGTCATCCCCGAAATCGGCTCTACCTGAAGGAACGAGATGGTAGAGACAGAATCTGGGAATTTCGTTCTCTCTTGAAAGATTTATCAGAGGAATGACCTCGCTGTAATTGTGCCTCGTTACTGTGAACCTGACACCCGAAAGCACAACTTCACTTGCGGCTAAAAGGCCTTTAAAGGCCATTTCAAAAGCTCTCTCCACCCCTCTGAACCGGTCGTTCGTCTCCTTGAGACCGTCAAGACTCACTCCGACGTATTCAAAGATTTCAAGGTTCCCGGCAATATCTCTGTCAATCATTGTTCCGTTTGTTGAAAGAACGGCTTTAATCCCCCTCTTTTTCGCATACTCTGCGATATCAAAGATGTCCTCTCTCAGTAATGGCTCTCCACCACTGAACAGGATCAGAGGAACCTTGAATTTTGCAAGGTCATCGATAATCTCAAAACACTGCTCAGTTGAGAGCTCCACCCTGTCTGTACCGGCAGATGCGTAACAGTGCAGGCATCTCAGGTTACACCTGTTTGTTACATTCCAGACGACTATGGGTGTGTATGATCGTGTGAACGCCTTCAGCCTTTCTGGAATGAAGTTTGAATCACCCTCGTATGTTATATGTTTTGAAACTGTGGCCTCTCCCGCTACAAGCTTGCTCAGACTAATCATCCATATAACAAAAACCCTTGTTTAAAAAATGATTTCTCCTCCCCATTTCTTCTGCCAGTACTCCTTGATGGCTTCCAGTGCAACGAGCTTTTCACCACTGAGGAACCTTATACATGCTCCTCCTGCCGTGGAAACATGGCTGAATCTATCGCTGAGACCAAAAAGTCTAGCAGCAGATGCGATATGTCCTCCACCAACCACCGAGTAGCTGGCTTTTGTTGCAGCCTTAAGAATTTCGTACGTTCCGAGGGAGAATCTGTCGTCTTCAAACACACCCGCAGGACCATTGAGAACCACGTAATCGTACTCCGGGATAATGCTTGAGAACAGGGTAACGCTCTCAAGTCCTATATCCATGATTTTGTATCGGCCATCGAATTTCTCCAGAGGTATATCGGCCCTGACCCCATCTTTCTCCACGCCAAAATCCACTGGAAGAAGTATCCTGTCGGAGTACTTCTCGAGAAGAATCTTCATGTCCTCGTCCCTCACTCCCTCTTTGTTGTCCTCGATAATCTTCCTGTTTACCTCTCCAATTTCTTCTCCCTTCAGCATGAGAAAATAGTTTGCAACTACCCCCGTTAAGACAACTTTATCCGCTATACTGTTCTTCAGGACATTCTTCATGACCTTTACGGAATCCTTTATTTTTGTACCTCCGAGAACGAATAGTTTTTTCCCTTCGCCTTTTAGAGGTTTGCTCAGTGCTAAGATCTCTCTTTCGACGAGTCTTCCAACCACTGATGGTAGAACTGGCACAAAACCCACCAGTGAAGCATGGTTCCTGTGTGAGGCTGAAAACGCATCATTTACAAACAGGTCAACCACGCTCTTCAATTTTCTGACAAGATGTGACTCTGCATGTTCTTCAGGAGTTCTGTTAAGCTGCTCTTCCGAGTAAAATCTAACGTTTTCGAGCAAAAGGATCTCGCCGTCTTCCATATCCTTTATTCTCTGGACTGTATTTCTGCTAAAAATCTCGTCAACGTATTCGACCTTTCTTCCTAGTAGCCTTGAAAGCGTCAGTGCGTGGGTTTCGAGTGTGGTGAAGTCCTTTTTTCCGGGCCTGCTCTGGTGTGCGAGGAGTATCAGTTTTGTCGATGACAGGTCTTCAATTGTTGGCAGATGACTCTCGAACCTTGCCGTGTCGAGAATTGTGGAGTCCACTATCGGTGAGTTGATGTCAACCCTCAGGAGGACTGTTTTGCCGTAAAAAGGAATATCGTCCAGCGTTGGAAGACCGTCAATCATCAATCACCCTTCACCCCTGACTTTAAAATTTTTCTGAAAAAAATTAATTTACGCACTTCTTAATAGAACCATGGAAATAACTGATATTGACGGAGTTTTCTGCAATGGCGTAAAGGAGGGGAAATTGGGGTTGGGAATCGTAAGGTGCAGGGGTAATGTGGCTGGAGTTTTTACCCGAAACAGACTTAAAGCTGCCCCAGTCCTGGTTTGCAGGGAGAATATAGATGATGGGCATATTGAGGGAATAATAGTCAACAGCGGAAATGCAAATGCGTATACGGGAGAGCAGGGTTTGAGGGATGCCAGGGAGATGTGCAGAATTGCTGCCAGCTTATTCGGTTGCAGCGATGCGGATGTGGCGGTGGCATCTACAGGTGTGATCGGAAGGCCACTGGATATGGAGTGGATAAGATCGAAGGCTCCCGAAATTTATGCTCGGATTGGCAAATCAGGGAAACATGCTGAAAACTTTGCAAGGTCAATAGTAACCACAGACAGGTTTGTTAAAAAAGCTCATTCAGACGTGGGATTGATTTCTGCAGTTGCCAAGGGTGCGGGAATGATAGCACCTAACATGGCAACCATGCTCTGCTTCATATTCACCTCTGCCAGCTTTGATAGTGGGGAACTTTATGAAATGCTGAAAAAAGCTGTAGACAGATCCTTTAACAGACTTACGGTTGATGGAGATACCTCAACCAATGACACGGTACTTATTGTCTCCACAGGAAAAGAGAAAGTGGATAGAGATGTTTTTGAAGGGGAGCTGTGGAAGGTTTGCTACAGTCTTGCCAAGCAGATTGCAATGGACGGGGAGGGGGCAACAAAGACGTTTGATGTGGTGGTTAGCGGTGCTGCAAGCGATGATGAGGCAAACGCAATCGCAAGGGCCATTGCCAGCTCTCTGCTTGTTAAAACTGCTATATTCGGATGTGATCCGAACTGGGGCAGGATAATTGCTGCGGCAGGTTACAGTTCTGCTGATGTGGACGAGAGGATAACTCTATCTTTAAAAAGCGGCGATAGGGAAGTTCTTTTAGTAGATGATGGAAGACCCACTGGTAATGAAGAAGAGGCCAGAAATCTCCTGAAAACCAGTAACAGCTTCGTTATAGAGATGAAGCTCGAAAAAGGACGTGGAAAGGGTTTTGCAATAGGCTGTGATCTGAGTTACGACTACGTAAAATTGAATTCCGAGTACACGACCTAAAGTTCAATCAGATGAGTCTCCTTGACCACGTTCAGCACGAGCATTGTGTACGTCTTCAGAACCCTCTCCATACCCGCAACTTTTTTCACAAACGAATTCAGGCTGTCCCTGTCCCTGAACTTCGCAACCACGAGGATGTCATATTCTCCTGTAACATCGTAAACAGCCGTAACGTTGTGTTCTCTGGCAATCTCCTTTTCAATTTCCAGCAGGTACCCCCCCTCGGCTGTAATTCCAATTATTGCAATCAGATCGTAACCGAGGGCGGAGTAGTCAACGATAGGAATAAATTTTTTGATTATTCCTGCCTTCCTCATTTTGTTTATTCTGTTGTACACAGTCCCCTCGGCGACACCGACTTTTTCGGCAATTTCCTTCAGACTTTTTCTTGCATCATCTTGCAATTCCCTCAAAATTTTGATATCAACTTCATCGATTTTTACCATCGAACTTGATAATCTGAGGAATTTTTAAGTTTTTCTGTCACTCTCTCCATACCATTCCCACACTGGCAAGTATCATCGTCCCCCCTAAAATCTGCTCAGGCGAGAGCATCTCTCCAAAATACATGTATCCAATTATCGCAGCAGAAACCGGTTCAATCAATGCCAGAATTGGCGCTCTCTGCACCTTGACATACTTCATGCCGTACATGAAAAGCAGGAATGGTATGGCAGTTGGTATCGTGCCGAGTCCAGCGGCCCAGTAAAGGCTGGAAATTGAGCCGTAAAGCAGAAAGTAGGGTAAGAGCAGAGCAGATCCGAATCCAAGATTTACAAAATTGATCTGCAGCGGAGAGTAGTGCTTTCTAGCCTCCTTTGATGTTATAAAAACAAGAGCATAGGACAGTCCCGAAAAAATTCCAAATAAGATGCCCGGGGTTAGTTCACCGTAAGGGGTGAGCATAAGATACAGTCCTCCCAATCCCAGTGGTAGAGCGAGCAAGGTTTTTCTCTCAATCCTTTCGCCCATCAAAGCCGCTATGGGGATCACATACACCGGTGCCATGTACAGAAGCATTGCAGCGGTGGCAACCTCCAAGCTCTGAATTGCCGATATATAGCAGATTATTGTGAGAAGGTTGAAAATAGCAAGTAAAAGTGAGATCCTGCTGAATTTCGGAAAATCTCTGTTCAGAAGACTTATAAATGCGATGATGATGAATCCGAAGAAAAACCTGAGGAATGTAACGACCAGCGCATCTCCCTCCAGGTTTCTGACAAAAACCGAGAGTGTGCTCATCATAATCGCTGCAGAAATTATCGCAAGCCCACCGATCAGTTCTCGACGCATGGCACAAGCAGGCAGCAGGGATTAAAATCTTTCAGTCATAAGGTCAGTGTGGATCTGGGAGTTTGCAGAAATTGTGGAGAGTTTGAGGGAAAGTGTGGATGCGGCAGAGGAAAGGTGATACTATCCGCAAAAGACAGAATAAGGGTTAGCAAGTTCTTGAGCGGAATTTTAAGGCATTTTGGTAGAGATTTTGGTATTTCAATCGATGAAGAGGGATGGGCGACTGTAGACAACGTTCTGGAGGTCTTAAAGGAGAGATTCAACATTGGGAGAAAACAACTTGAGCTCATTGTAAAATTTGACAGGAAAAGTAGATTTGAAATCAAAAATGGGAAAATTAGGGCGAGGTACGGTCACAGCATTCCGATCAAAACAGACTGGAGTGAGAGTGACGAAATACCCGATTTGCTGTATCATGCAACATCTCCCGCAAACATCGACTCGATCATGGCAAAGGGACTGTTACCTCTGAAGAGAAGAGAGGTTCACATGTGTGCCACACCGGAGGAAGCTTTTGAGGTGGGGAGAAGACACTCAAAAAACCCTGTTTTAATCGAAATCAACGCTGGCGAGATGAGAAAAGCAGGAATTAAAGTTAGAAAAAAAGGGAAGATTTATACGGCCGATTTTGTTCCACCGGAGTTTTTAAAGATAGCTGGAAAGTAGAAGGCGATCACATTCCGAGCATTTTCTCCTCCCACTTCTTCAGATATGCTGAACTCTGGCTCACGTCGGCAAATATGCTTGCAGCTCTTTCGACATCCTCTATTTCTACCTTGCCGGAGTTTCTCATCTTGGCATACTCATAAGCGGGAGCGAGGAGCTGTACAGCATAGCGAAGACTGGTTTTCTCTCCTATCTCAGTCAGCCTGTCCAGAGCATCACTGCTGAGCATCATGCCGGACTCAGCCGCTCTGATCTCAACAATTGTTCTGATTTCATCCCTGCTGTAGGGTTCGGTGGTGATTATTAGCAGTCTGTCGAGCAAATCCAGAGGAATGCCGTGCGGAGCTGTTAGGTCCGTGCCCCTGATTCTCGAAAAGCCTCTGTTTGAAGCGAGGATTATGATTGGCGCCATCTCAGACTCCATCGCCCTGTTCATGAAGGCGAAAAGCTCTATGTCCATGAGATGCGTCTCGTCGATGAAAAGCACTCCTGGCACGAGCTCGGCCCTCCCCTCCTCAACCAGCTTCTTAACCTGCTCGTCAACAGCCTGTCTGACCTCGTTGTCCACCTCTCTGCTGGGCGGGCTGAACAGGCTGAAAATACTCGTTCTTCTTGCATTGGCCTCATCGAGGTCGTGGAGGGTTACAACGTATTCAAACTCCTTCTCCTTCTCAACCCTTCCGGATGGAACCTCTACAATTTCCTCATCTCCCAGATCATATTTCTTCTCTGCCTTGGAGCTTTTTCCGATTTTTCCGATTCTTCCCGTCTCCTTGTCGATTACGATCACGTCTCCAACCTCAATCCCCTGAGATAGAAACTGCAGGGCCAGCCTCCCCCCAACGCTGAATGTTCTTTTCTCGTCCCTTGTTGCAAGGGTAAGAGTGGCAGATTCGGGGATTTTCTGTGTCGGGTTGTATGGATTGGGCACCATGTTGTAATCCAGACCCACAACCTCCCCCTCGAGAACAGTCCTTGTCTCCCTTATTCTCACACCTATTGCTTTTCTCATTGCCTGGATTAGAGCCTCTGTCTTCTTTATCTCTGCGCTGTAAAACTCACTTGCCGAAACCTGAACAAACGGAATGTCCCTTCCAAGCTCCTTGCTTATCGCAACTGCAATAGCCGTTTTTCCAGTTCCGGGTGGCCCTGCTATCAGTATCCCTCTACCGGCCATCTTTCCTGATTTTATAAGCCTGACTATTACTCCGGCAGCTTCTCTTGCCTTCTTCTGGCCGACGAGTCCGTCTGCAACTTCTTTAGCTTTTAAATTCTCATCCAGTCCTAAACCACGAATGTGAGAGTGGGCACTTATCCTCTCAAAAGTCTGGCTGATCTCTCTGATTTCGCCCACCATGGTTCATCACCAAGATTGGTGGAAAAGTAGGACTATATAAATTTTTCATTTGCCTTGTTTTGGAGTGAACCAGAAGATTTATTTTTAGGTTGGCTAACAGAACTTCGGATGGAAACAGTTGAGGCAGAGTTAGATACCAACTCAAAACTCGCCGAGAGCATAATTGAGAACCTGATGAAAACGTATACCATTGAAGAAATCATGGACCTGGTCAGGAAGAACAAGGATAAGAAAGTGTACGTCTGCGTAAACAGGAAAAAGCCAGAAGGAGCTAAAATTTTTGTCGATTCCAACGGCAGTCACTGCTACAGATGTGATGACACCCTTTTAATTCCGGTACCGAAAAAATTCGTGATTCTCGAACCGGACAAAATGTACTTCGAAATGACCCTGAGGGCAAACGTACTTCTTGCTCTGAATAAGGCCAAGGAGAAGGAGTTGCACCACTAACTTTTTTAAATTGTCCGTAACCTTTCCACCATGCGATACAGTGTCGGAGTACTGGGCGCTACCGGGATGGTTGGACAGAAGTTCATTCAGCTCCTCGAGAGACATCCGTGGTTCAAGCTAACGAGTCTCGCCGCTTCTGAGAGAAGGGTTGGGAAGAAGTATGGAGAGGAGGTTGACTGGATTGTATCACAGGATGTGCCCGAAATTGCGAGGGATATTGAGATGGTACCTCTCGATCCAAAGCATGTGGATGCGGATATCGTCTTCTCTGCATTGCCATCCAGCGTGGCGAAGGAGATCGAGCCAAAATTTGCTGAGGCCGGATTCGTCGTCGCCAGCAATGCATCGGCATATAGAATGGCAGATGACGTTCCACTCGTAATACCGGAAGTGAATCCAGAGCATCTGGGTATGGTGGAGGTTCAGAAGAAAAATAGGGGATGGGATGGGTTCATAGTTACGAACCCCAACTGCACGACGATAGTTCTGGTTATCTCACTGAAACCATTAATGGATCTCGGGCTGAAAAACGTCAGGGTTGCCTCCATGCAGGCTTTAAGTGGCGCTGGCTATCCTGGCGTTCCCTCTCTGGCCATCACCGACAACGTGATCCCTTTCATCGGGGGCGAGGAAGACAAGGTTGAGACCGAGCCGCTCAAACTCCTCGGCAAATTTGATGGGAAGAAGGTACAGTTTGCGGACATCAAGGTTTCAGCATCCTGTCACAGAGTTCCGGTGATTGATGGACATACTGAGGCTGTCTGGGTCGAATTCGACAGAGATGTAACTGTTGAGGAAGTTAAAGAAGCTTTCGAGTCGCTCAAACCTCTCGATTTGCCAACCTCACCGGAGAAAGTCATAATTGTGAGGGAAGAACCGGACAGACCACAGCCCAGACTTGACAGAGATGCGGGCAACGGAATGAGTGTTGTGGTGGGCAGAATCAGGAAGGATGGCGAAAAAGGGATTAAGTACATCGTTATGGGACACAATACCGTCAGAGGGGCTGCTGGAGCGAGCATACTCAACGCTGAGCTGATGGTTCAGGAAAAGATAATCTGATTTACCAGTTTTTTCTTTTTGTGAACACCTTGAACGCATATTTTGTTCTATATTCTGTTAATGTTATAAATACCACGAGTTTTCCAAGGTTAATTTTCGAAGAACGTGCCGAGAAGGCGGATGAGAAAGCTTCATACTGGCCTATTTGGCTATGCAAGGGGAGAAGAAGTGAAGCTGCCGAGAGCAATAACATTCTGCGCCTCACTGTACTCCATAGGCTTCCCACCTGAGCTCATAGGGCTTGGAGAACTGACCGACAAGGATTATGAAATTGTTTGCGAGGTATTCGGGGATATCAACTTGCAGATGAGTGAAGCGATGAAGTTCTTCAATCCAAACTCGCTGAAAATCATTGGCAAAGTTTTCGAGAGAGATTACATGTGGAAAGTTGTGGAGGCGGGTATGATAAGAGGTTTTCTGGGTTGAAGCAAACAGTCAATTGCAGGTAATGTGCTTCTGGCATACATAATTGCATAAAGTTTTTATTTTGAATTACACAGCAATAACAATTATTGTTAGAATAAGGAGGTGTTAGTAAATGGACGAAGAATGCCAGAAATTGCTTGCAGAGAAGGAAGAGACAATCAGAGATCTGCAGGAAAAAATAAAAGAGCTAGAAATGAAATTGAAGGCGTATGAGATAAGGGATGTATACAGGGGCATAATACCCGATGACGTACTGGAAAAGCTCGTTAAACTTCCACCAGACCAGATGGTGATAGAAATCGGGAAATATCTCAGGGAAAAGGCTGCAGGTATGGAATCAGAGGTGAAGGAAAGAAATGATAAAATTTCAAAACTTAAAGAGGGTATTTCGGAGGTGGCATCCCTAACGAAAGATGCAGAAGTTGAAGCTACAAAAGCTGTGGAGTTGATTACAGGGACTGTGAAGGCCAAGGTGGGTGTAGATCTGAATTTTGCCCAAAAATACGATTTTGAAGGTAGTGATATCGCATTTCTCGGTGAAGACCTCATGGAAACACTCAAAGTTGAGGAAGGTAACTATGTCACGGTGAGAAAAAACGGTAGTGTAAACCTGAGAGTTATGTCCTATTCCAAAAAAGGATTTGTTATTGTCCCCACGTGGGTTAGGGAGAAGCTGGGTGTAAAAATAAATGATTTTGTGGAGGTGAGCAGGAAATGAAACTGACACCAAAAATTATATTAATTGTTGTCGTTGCGAGCATTGTCCCACTGGTTATTCTGGGACAGATGGTTTTTTCAGGCGTGAATGCCTTCAGTGAGGATGTTCACGCCGAAATACAGCAGTTCGGCCAGCAGGCGAAAGCAGGAGTTGTGAACGTCAGTCAGGAGTATCTGGTACGTGCTGGACAGGAAGCTGTGAGAATGAAAGCTCAGGACCTTGCACTGCAAATTCAAACCTATGTTGAAGCAAAGCTGGCACAAAATCCCGATCTGACAACCAGGGACCTGATGAACGATTCGCAGTTTCTTTCAATAGCTCTCCAGACATGGGGAGCAAAGGAGTATACCTGGGTGGGTGCAGGAGCTGTGATCAATGGTGAACCGAGAGCGGTTCTTGTCGCCCATCCCGTGGTTCCGAAAAAGTACTGGGGTCTGGATGTGAAGTATCACCTCCAGTGGGACAAGAAAATGCCGGAGCTTTACGGCCTTCTCATTAAAGTTATGGAAAACCCCGAGACACCGCAGCCTTACTGTGGATACTACACCTGGGTTGAACCGACAACCGGTGAGAAGGTGAGAAAATATCTGTGTCACTATCCCACAAATGTGAAGGTCTATGACCCGGTGCTTGGAAGAAAGGCCTATCTTATTGCCGGTACCTCTGCATATATAGATGGATACTTCCAGTATCTCACACAGAATCCTGCGAATCCATCGGAAAATATAGCCGGTGAGATAGACAAGAACGTTGAACTCGCAGGTCAGCAGGTTTACACAAGTCTGGAAGCTGCAAAGCAGCGCATTTACATGGGATTCGGTATAGCCTTTGCCATCGCTGCCGTCTTCATAGCCGTTCTTGCATTCTTCACAATGACCAACATAGCCGGACCGATTGTTGAGGTGAGCAAAGTCGCTGACAGAATCAGTGAAGGCGAACTGGAAGCTGAAGTACCATTCCAGGAGAGAGATGACGAAATAGGGATACTGGCAAAAAGCATAGAGAGACTGAGGAGGAGCCTCAAAGTTGCGATGGATAGCCTTGAGGAGGCACTCAAATGATAACCTACAAAAGATTGCTAGACGAGCTGAAGAAGGAGATCGGACCTGTCGCTAAAATTTTTTTAAATAAGGCCATGGAATCTCTTGGTTACGAGGACGTTGATGACAGCAACTACAAGGAGATACTTGAAGTACTGAAAATGAACAAGGATCTGAGAGAATACGTTGAAATCGTAGAAGAGAGGCTGGAAAAAGGTTAGATACTTTCTCCTACAATTCTCTCCATTTCGGAAAGCATATCATCAATTTTTTTTCTGGGAACAAAGACAACGAGAGATTTGGCCGCGCTTTTAATCTCTGGAAAACGCTCCACCAGCTCTTCACTTGATTTGCAGTCATTAATCACATTTATAACCTTTCTTGACAGTTTTCCGAGGTAAAGTTCTGCGGTGCTTATGAGTGCTTTTTTCAGTGATTCAAAATCTCCTGCGGTTGTGGAGACAACGTCGTATCCACCCTCCAGAGCATTGATTATTATCTGATCAATCTCCTCATCTGTGGGCATTTTTATTCCATATTTTTTCAGAATTCTTTCTCTCTCGTCGGGTGTTGTAATCACATCTTCGGTCAGACCGTCTTCCATTTCTTTTTCTCCTTCCGGAAGCTCCTCAACGACGGCTTTTTTGTTCCATTCAAGAGCTTTTGCGATATTTTTCTCGTCGAGAGCGTATATATCTGCAACGCAGCTTTCAAGGCTCAGAAGCTCCTTAAGTGCATCACTGCCCAGAATCTCCTTTTTGCTTATAACCCTCTGAATCCCTGCAGCAACGATTTTACCACCGCTGAACAGTACTTTGCCCTTTGTCAGCTCCTCTTTTTTGTAAGAAACTTCCACATATCCCGAAAATTCGGTTTCTGATAACTCTCTTATTATCTCTCTGAAAGCACCCCTCCGTCCAAGCTCCAGAGTCTGACCCTTCGGGATCAGCATCGTTTACACCATTGCACTTATTTTCTCAACCGCCTTTTTCATTTCAATTTTAAGCAGACCATAGTTCGTCTTTTGCTCGGCCACGACACCGAATATCAGGTCCCCGGCTTTTGAGGCGATTATTCTGTTGTCCTTTCCATCGATCAGAACGAGTTCAGCTTCATCTGAAGATAACTTTTCAAGAACCTCTGACGCTTTGTTAAAAGCATCGGCTATCAGAGCAGCATAAACATCATCCTCATCGGAAAATACTGATTCGGCCTCAATCAGGGACCCTTCTCTATCCACAATATATACTCCCTTAACCCCATTAACCCCCAGCATGTCGGCTATAACGTTCTCAAACATATCATCACCTGCACTAAAACTGTATAAAAAAATACTATTTAAGGGTTATGTTTTACAGGTTGCAGGTGGACGGAATTTAGAGAAAAACATGCATGGAGCTAATTTATAAAGCGAAATCCGGTCTTGATTGAGCTTGTGGGAAGCTCAGATATTAGGTGGTGAGCCAACTAAATAAGGTGGATTATTCCGATTATGAAGGTCATAGACATAAGGTCTGCCAGTGTTGTTATCATCGGCACCGTGCCATTGTCAGGGTCCAGACCGATTCTGACAAAAATGCGGGAGATGTAGTAGGCCATAAACATTGTTATCAGAAGCAGAAGTGGATAAAGAAAAACGAACTGCCATATGAGCCATACATTTTTACCTATGGTCAACCTGGCTACAAGAATTCCAAGTAGGTTTATCAGGATTCCAATAAAAAATCCGAGGAATGTGTATGAAATTATATCTATAACAGTTTCACGGTCAATGGTTCCTTTTACCTCACCAAGGTGGATCCTAGTTGATGTTTTTGCACCCACTATTGCTCCAAGATTTCCAGTTGAATCGGCAATCGATGGATAGACAACACTGAAAAGGATTGAAGAATATATAAGCTTGCTGTACTGTTCAAAAAGACTGCCAGAAACGGAAGAAATTGCACTCGTCACTATTAAGATTCCAAGAACTTCTCTAAAAATTTTCTTCTCGTCTTCGCGAAATCTGATCTTAATCATTAGAAAGGCAGGTATTAGGAAAGCTGCAAACAAAGAAATGTAGAACAGTGGCAAAGATTGCTCAAAAATAAGTACAAAGAGAATTAACAGGGGCAAAGTGACAACGTCTCCGACAGAAGTTACGATTGGCGCTGCAACAGCATCAGGGTCAATACCTCTTCTGAATGGTATGATCGTTGCGGCGGCTGTTGAGTAGCCCATCACAATGCTAGAAATAACTGTAGAGGCGAGAACGATCAACAATACCGAGAAGACTAATTGATGGATTTTGATTACGCCGACGGTCCAGAGAACGAGCACTGGCAGTAATGAGAGTAGCAAACTGAGAAGTACGTTTCTCGCTATGTTTTCGTCTCCAAATCTGGGTCTCATCTCTCCAAGATGCAACAAAGTTGTGAGGCGGGACGCCATTGCCCCAAAAATGTTACCTCTGTTTGCCATTAAGCCAGGGATTATTACGAAAAGTATCGGGTAGGAATTCATTATCTTTTCAAAATATGCGCCAAGAACCCCACCGGCAACGAAGTCGAAAAGGAGGCAGAGTAGGAGAGCAGGTAGACTTCCAAGAAAAAGCTGCCTTACTCTGTTCCCTACCCTGATCATCCTCGTCACCTCTCACTGCAGCGCCCGATACGATCTACAGAGTTTTGAATAGTAATATAAAAACCTTGTGTCAATGGATGGGCCCGGTTTAACTTACTTTAACCTTTTGTAGAACGGCCTACAACAGATTTCAATTTTTTTCTCGGTTAAGCAACGAAAAGTAAATTTGTTTAGTGGTTTAAGGTCTTGCTGTTTTACTTACGTAAATTCCAGACCGTGATTCTATTTCGATTACCTGTACAGGTTGAATGACCGCAAAACGATTCTGTGAAAGAACCTTCCTTCTCTGAATGCTAATAGATAGGCAATCACTCCGGTTATTGCAATTCCGAAAACAAAACCAAATGTGCCTGCGAGATGTGTGGAGTATACTGAAACGGCTGCAGCAATGATTGCTAAAATCAGTGAAACACCAACACCGGCAAAGTACACAGCAACACCCTTCAATGCCAGTGAAGATGCCTCATCCCGCATATCATCGATAGTATGCCCTTCTTTGAGCATCCAGTAAGCGCTGATTGCAAGTGGGAGTATTGTTGGCAGCGCCATGGCATAGAGGGTCAGGGCCACGTTACTTCTGGCAAACTGCAGGAACATTGTTTTGCCCGGCTCCCACAAACTTCCCGTCACAGTTGGGTCCCATGTAAACCTCTGCCATCCCGTACCATCCCATCCGTAGAGAAGGATGAAGAAGAAGGCGAAGTAGCCACCCAGCCACTGGAGATGTGCGACGTAGTCCCTGCTGGCTGTGATTAATCTGCTTGAAACGTAGTAACCGAGAACGGCCAGCATAAAATCTCCCGCAAGAAACATGGTAACAAGTGCTGCTGGAATCTCGTCTAAAAATTTCCACACGTGCATGGTTTCCCAGGGCGGGAAGTTCCACAGAAGCCATACGGCCTCGGGAACGAAAATTGCCGATAGGTACAGCAATAGAAGTGCAAAGTAGATGCTTCCAATGGGTGTTGCGCTCAGCTCTCCATCTCCCTTCATCCTTTTTATCTGCTTTCCGGCGGAAGTGGAAAACATCGATCCGATTGCATAGACCCAGAGCAGATCTACCTGCAGCATGTATTTCAACTATTAATTTCAATATATATTTTTATCGATTAATTAAGTATTATTATGATAATTGGCATTCAAGAAAGATTTAAACACCGAATTGAGTTGGATTTGGAGATGAAAATATACAGGGGTATGGAGCTCATCGAAGGTATCAACGGAGGAAAATTCCCCTTTTGTAATGTCATGAAAGTCAATAATGTCCTTATTGATGCTGGAACAGGAATCGACATACTTAAAAGAATAAAAGCGGATATTCTCGTTATCTCCCACACACATCCCGACCATGCCAGCGGAGCATGGCTGTTTCAAAACAAAAAAGTGCTCGGCCCTAATAAATTTCAGACAGATCTGGACAGCCTCGCCAATAGATTCGCGGGTAAGGAGCTAGCAGAGATGTGGAAGTCCTTTATAAAAGGTGCAACCGGAATGAAATCCTTCACGTATGAGGGATACGAAGAAGGAATTATCATGAAAAGTCCTGAAATTGAGGCCATACCCGTTCTTGGCCACACGGCAGACCACCATGCTCTCCTCATAGATCAGAAGGTTCTTTTTGGTGCCGATGTCGATCTGACATCTTTCGGACCTTTTTATGGTAATCCGGAGTCTGATCCATATCTCTTTAAAAAGGAGATTGAAAAACTATTTGATTTGGATTTTGAAGTGTTCGTTTCCGCCCACACGAAACCCGTTTTCGGCAAAGAAGAGGCCATCAGAAGAATGGAGAAATTCATCAGAAAATTCGATGAAAGGGAGGAAAGGATTCTTGAAATTCTTCAGGAGCCGAAAACTGTTGATGAGATAGTTGAAATCTCGCCTATTTATGGCAGAAAACCGTATTTCAAAGATATGCTGGATTATTTCGAGAGAAACATGATTCTGAAGCACCTTGAACGGCTTGAAAAGGAGGGCAAGGTTGAGAAAGAAGGCATATACTGGGTAAGGAAGTAGTTATTTTTTCCGGCCGAAGAACCTTACAAATAGGAGGCTCACCTCAAAAAACACAACCATGGGTACAGCCACCATTATCTGCGTGAATACATCTGGAGGGGTCGTTATCGCTCCAATTACAAAAAATGCCACATAGATGTGCCTTCTGTAGTAGGAAAGGGTCTCGTACTGCACGATCCCGTTTCTCACAAGGAAGAACATTATTAAAGGAAGCTCAAATACCAGTCCGAAAAGAACGAGCATGAGTGCCACAAAGTTCACGAATTCTGAAAGACTGTAGAGTGGAACTGCTCCCTGGGCAACCGCCATGGTGTAAAGGAAACGGATGAAAAATTTCATCATGTTATATCCGTAAATTATACCCAGCACAAACAGCAATCCGGCAGCCACTCCATACTTTAAAGCAGAACTTTTCTTCAGTTCAACATTTTCCAGCAGACCCCTGGATTTCAGGGCTGTGAGTGTTAGATAGAAGATGTAGGGCAGTACAGCGGCGATGCCAACAGCTAGAGACAGTTTCAGGTTCAACAGCAGACCCTCTAGTGGAGTAAGAAGGACTGGGGAGGTCGTTAACTCCATGGCCACTCTAACAAGTTTCTTCGAGGCTTCAAAAGCTATACTGCGGTTTTTCTCGGATGGGTAGTAGGCGTAGTTTTCAAGTTTCTGTGTGATCTCCTTCAATTCATGGGTTATGTTAAGCAACTTGTCCTTGTTCTCTATAACAACCTCTCCGGGAAACAGATCTCCAAGAATTTTGCCGATAACAAGGTTGGCTCCAAAAGTGAAGAAAAGCGAGCTTATTACGATAACAACTAGGGCTATTTTCAGAACTTCTTTCCTCAGCTTAAGAAGAATCACCGCCCAGTCTCTTGGTTCCACGAGGTCTAGAGGTTCCGGAGGTATAAAAAATTAGGGTTCACAGTAGGCTGTGTACACGTAGTCAAGCATCCCCTTCAGGGTGTTGTTTATGAAGAAATCCTCTCTTTTCTTTATATCGTCGTCAAGGAGATGGTATCTGGCAAATCGACGATCTTTTTCAAGAAGCTCCTCTTTTGCCTGCTTTACTATTTCATCCTCGTTTTCAAAGTCTCTTCTGCATGCAATGTCGTAAACGGTATCCACCCAAACCCTAAGCTGCTTTTCGGCCTTCTCAATTATCTCCAGACTGTCTCTCTTGAAGCCGAAATGCCCGAAACAAACTCTTTTGCTCCCGAGCTTTTTTAAATTCTGAAGTGAGTTAAGAGAAACTTCATATATGAACTTTTTTGGGGTAGCCGGTCTCAGATAGTAATCGTTTTTGAGGGGCATGTGCACCCCTGCGGACTCCCCTATGAAAAGGAATTCTTTGAAAACGTAGCTCTGATGATGCGCAGCATGCCCGGGAGTTTCCATGACCTCTATTCTCTCTCCTGAAAACTCAATCTCGCCTCTGTGTATTCTATCTTCAGGAATGCTTTGTGGAGGTCCGTAAATGTCCGCAATTTTTCCCAGTGCTACTTTTGAGGCCTTCCACAGCTTATCCGGGTACATCAGGTGTCTCTCGCCCTTTTTGTGCACGACAACTTTCGAATTTGGAAATTTTTTGATAAGTTCACCTATCCCGCCACCGTGATCGAGGTGAATATGCGTGAGGAGGATGTATTCAATGTTGCTGACCTCCAGATACTTTAACGACTCAAGAAGTTTCGGAACTGTGGATGCGGGTCCAACGTCTATCAGAACAGCCCTGTCATCATCCTTGATAATCCAGGAGCTTATAAATTTTCTAAATCCCTCAGCTTTCTGAGGCAGGTCAATCAGGTAGAGGTCTTCCGCAATTTCGAGTATATTCATATTACTAGATTGACTCCAGCTTAAAAACGTTTTTTCAAACATTTTTAATGAAATTATTAATTTACAGTTTTTTTAACCTGAGTTGGAAAAAGTTAATATTTCTGCAGAATCTTCAATTTGTAATGAAGTTCAGAACAAAAATCCTGCCTTTAAGGACAGAGCGGCTTGCAGTCGTGCTGAATCAGGATGATGCGGCGGAACTCGGGTTAATTCCTGGAGATAGAGTAAAAGTCATATTTGGGAGAACATCATTCGTTGCTGAAGTTGAGATTGCGTCTGAATTTGTTAATTCCGGAGAGGCAGGTGTCTGCAGTTTTACTGCCGAAATGTGCAGTCTGGATGGCGAGTGTGAGGTTGAGATCGTCCCCTTTTCAAGACCAGAATCTGTCGAATACATCAGGAAAAAGCTCGATGGTTTCAGATATGAACAAAGTGAGATCAAACAGATTATTAAGGACATCTCGGATGGTGTTTTGAGCGACATTGAAATGGCTGCTTTCGTTCTTGCAAACGATATAGTCGGAATGCAGGACGATGAGATTCAGGGAATGGTCGAGGCAATGGTCGAAACGGGTGAGAGAATCAGCTTTGACAGGGGAACGGTCGTTGACACCCACAGCATCGGCGGTGTGCCTGGGAACAGGTATTCGCTCATAACCGTCCCAACAGTCGCTGCCGCCGGTCTGCTCATCCCCAAGACGGCGAGCAGAGCCATAACCTCTGCAAGTGGAACTGCCGATACCATGGAGGTTCTGGCCAGCGTAAACCTCAGCATTGACGAGATAAAGGAGATCACCGAAAGGGTTGGCGGTGTTATAGCCTGGAATGCTGCAGCCAAAATTGCCCCTGCAGATGAGAAGATAACGAGGATTGAGTACCAGCTTGAGCTGAGTCCAAAACCTCACCTCATTGCAAGTTTACTCTCAAAAAAGGTTGGAGATGGAGCCAGGTTTATTGCAATTGACATTCCTGTTGGAGAGAAGGCCAAAATTCAGACCATCGATCTGGGCAGAAGCTTTGCAAGCTCGCTTATGGAGATAGGAAGAAGGCTGGACCTTAAAGTTGCCGCAACTTTGAGTGACGGCGGTCAGCCGATCGGCAGAGCTGTTGGCCCCGCTCTGGAGGCTAAAGAAGTTCTGAAAACTCTTGAGGATGGTGTGGCAAACGATTTACTTGAAAAATCTCTCGGCATAGCCGGAATACTTTTCGAGATGACGGGTATTGCTGCTAACGGGTATGCACATGCCAGAAAGATTTTTGAAAGTGGGAAAACTCTCGAGAAGTTCAGGGAGATAATAG
>NZ_JAEKIW010000013.1 GCF_016757965.1 Archaeoglobus neptunius
CCTGCTCGCGGACAGCTAACGTGGCCCTCGTGGACGGTGCGTAGCCTACATCCGGGAGGCCACCCGCCCCTCTCGAAACAATTGCACTCGACCCTCTTGGAAATGCACTCGAGGGAGGTAGTGGCGCACTCCCCACTGACTGAATTTGTGCCCTGCTAAGAACATTCGATGTTACCGTCGTGGTAGTCGTGCCGACGCCCCCTGCTCCGCCTACGCTACCATTCGTCACTCGCACCGTACCAGCTCCGGCCCTACCGGCGACACTCGCAGTGGCACCTGCGGCGACACCCACGGCGGCAGAACTGCCAGATAACATCGCCGCTCTGCCAACGGCTCGTGCACCCAATCCCGCGAGCATGGGGGCACCACCGACGATGTTTCCGGAGATCATTATCCCAATCAACCACGGAAAGAGCCCCGATACGATGGGAGCCGATAGCATGTACGCAACTAATCCGGCGATATCCGAATTTTTGAGACTGTTCGTGATCATTGCTAAGCCTATTGCAGTAATTGGTCCGGCGAGTAAGAGCCCACTGAGGAGAGTCAGGTAGTGTCCGACTACCCTCTTAAACGCGGGGTGTAGGTAGGACACGAGCAAAATCGGTGACGCGACGATCATACTGTAGATAATCCAGTACCTCAACATGCCCATTATTAGCGTGATCAAACAGGCGACTACTGCAAATGCTGCGAGGTCTGCGAACCCCGGCGTGAAGTACCCGATTACCATTCCTAACGTAGCAAGTCCTGCCAAACCGCCGTACACCCATCCGAGGTCGATCTGCGAAGCTGAAATGCTCGTGATCGAGTTGAGAACCCCCGCCGAGATGTTGTATATGTACGGAGCCAACACCATTAGAATGACCACGACTATCGCGTCTTTCAGAGCAACGACGATTTCCTTACCGGGGTCCTCTCCGTGCATCGCCGAATACGCAAAGCGGAGAAGCAGGTACACACCCAGAACGCCCATCGCAATCGTCGTAACTGATTTGTACCACTGATAGTACATGTTGTCGTCCGAAATCCTGAAATAAGGCGCGTAGTAGAGCATTTGTATTGGCGTGTTTATCATCCCTCCGAGCGACGAAAACAATGTGTTCTGCACGAAATCCACTATTGCCCCGAATGGGAAAGGCAAAGAGTATCCTGGACTCACACCAACTCCCGCGTACCCCACACCCGTAATTCCGTCTCCGTCCGTAACCGTAGCCACGACGGCGTACGATCCCTCCGATTCGTACGTGTGCGTGACCTCTATAGAATTGCTGCTCGAAGAGTACTGTTCGACCACTCCATCCCCGTAGTCTATGACGAACTCGTAGGGAGGTTTGGGGCTGTCGGCAATAACTTTGAACGTGGCAGTGTCTCCCGGTTTGATGTAGCTGTCTTTCGTCGTGATGTAAACGATGTATCCCTGCCCAGACCACATATCGCTCCCCGAACCAGCCATGTCGGCGAGAGTTGAGAACAGGGAGATAGAGACGATGCACAACACAGTGGCAAAAAGCTGCCACTTCCCCTCTTCTATCTTACCAAGACTAAAGTATATAACAGACGCGACAAAAGATACCCCCGCTATCGCGTAGATCATCCACTCTTCCGGGAAAAGGCTAGTGTCCACCGTACCGACTAACTGTTTTACAGCGTCCCACCCGGACACGGCCAAAATTAAAGCAATGAGTGATGCCAAGTACGCTCGCTTGTAGTTTTCGTTGCCCATAGCCCTGTAGATGGTCGCCAAAATGAAGAGCCCTATCGCCATGGCCGCCCCAGCGTAAAGCCCCCAGCTAAATATCGTCTCCACGAAGGTCTGTGCGTCCATCATTCGTCTCTCCCCCCACTAAGTATCCTCTCTATTTCCTCGGCAGGGATACGCCTGTGGTTGTTTGGAAGGCGTATGCACTTCACTAACCCTTTATTACACCACCTACGTAAAGTGTGAACCGAAACGTTGAGGATCTCACTCGCCTCTTTCATTCTGTATAGTCTAACGTCTTTCTTCGTTGAGTCGTTACCGTCACTCACCATCACCGATACAATACTGCGAAAAACTATAAAAGGATATTCGGAGTTATATACCCGATGGGGACAGTTAGGATTACGTCGCCACTCGAAAAAACAGAGCTCGCACCCCAGATTGTGTCGAGCAAAGGAAAACCCCTAAATTTGAACATCAGACAAAAGTGGTACGAGGTTACTCCAATTATCGATCACAAACTCACGGTAGATAGGTCCCTCCCGCCAAAATTTACGTTCCTCTACCTCAAGCAAGACGACCAAATAAAGACCTACGTGTCTGCCGATGTGCCACTCTCCACTTTAAAGTACTTCGGTAACCCGAAGCTCAAGTATCCTCTGCTCTTCGACAGATCTCAGCTCACCGACGAAGACGTAGCGTACATGAAAGCCACAGGGAACGACATATACGTCAAAACGAAGATTTACGGAAAAGAGGCGGCTCTTAAGAGAATATTTGCTAAGGAATTCCTTGACTTCGACTTTGCCGTTCACGACATCATGGGGACGCTCGACACCGCTCCGGACAATGTTGCCGTTTTAGTCAGCGTCTCAAACGATCCAAGGCTGGTTTACCTCATCCGCAGCAAGATAAAACACATCGGAGACAAAAACCCCCTCGACCCGCTTCTCAAATACCTGCAGAACGTGATAAAGGAAATTCCGTGTTTGGTAAGAGTCATGGTCCTCTCGGACGACAAGAAAAAAAGAGACCTCGTGGCAAACGACCTCACGACGAAGATAAACAAGAGAATAACTTGGAAAAAAATTTTCTTCGACGACTGGTTGAAGGTTCTCGACAAAGTCAGACCACCAAAGCTAACGGCAAAAGACCTCCTCGTCGGTGGGATTATCGGACACACCAACCTGACTTCGACGCAAAAGATCATCTCCTCGTGGCTCAGGATGCCAGATCCCAAGATCCACCCCGTCGAGTTTACCGCCGAGAGGAAGCTACCAACGCGCATTACTGTCAAGAAAACCGAAGACAGTTTTACAATCGGAAGGACCCCAGACGGTGCTGAGGTGTTTCTCACTCCTAAGATGTTGGAGAGACACCTTTACGTTATAGGTCAGAGTGGAAGCGGCAAGACGACCTTTCTCAAAACCCTCGTTCACGGACTGAATGAACAGAGACCTGGAGCGATAATTGTAATCGACCCACACGGCGATTTTGCGGAAGAGATCGCGAGAGAGATCCCAGACGCTATATACCTCCACCCTATCGATTCTCCTTTCGCTTTTAACCCTCTCGACTTACCACCTCACCTCGACAGGGACTTGGCAATAACTCTCGCCACTGATGCTCTCCTCGGTCTCTTCACCAATGTCTTCAAGTTACTGGAAAACGCAGTGAACGTTCGCTACCTGCTCAGAGTAGTACTGAGGTACCTTTACACTAAAACCGACTCTCCAACGCTGGGCATGATGTACAAGACGATCTTAATGCTCTATTCAGGAGCATTAAACCTCGAAATAGAGGACGAAGAGTTCGAGAGGCAACTGAGAGTGTTGAGAGACATGCCAGAGCAGTCGTTCATCTCAGCTCTCGCGAGACTCGAGCCTTTTGCCAACGACGCCGTCCTGAGAACCCTGACGAGTCAGACAACCATCCCATTTGACTCGTTTATCAAGAGGAAGAAGATAATAGCCATCAGCGTTCCCAAGGCCAAAGTGGGCGAGATAGTCTCATCCCTCCTGACTGCTACCATCCTACTCTACATTTGGTACTACGCAATCTCACGCCCCGTGAATCACAGGATTCCCATATACACGATTATTGACGAGTTTCAGAACCTGCAGGGGCTCGCTACGGTAGAGACCATACTCAGCGAGGCGAGAAAGTACGGGCTGCACCTCGTACTGTCCCACCAGCACACGAAACAAATCGACGAGTCCCTCCTCCAGAGCATCCTCACCAACTGCGCCACGAAAGTAATTTTTCAGGTCGGGGGACTGGATGTCGAGGTACTCAAGAGACTGGATCCCAATTTCGAGAGGGACATCGAGAAACTCGTCTCTCACTTGAGAACGGGTGAGGCTGTAGTAAAGATTCCCGCGCCTCCCAACGAAGACTTGCCGCCGATCTTGGCGAAGATAGACAAGGTAGAAACGACACCTGCGAGAAGCGAAATATGTACGACCCTCTACGCGCCTTCAACGTCCAATCCGCCCAAGTTGGAGGAAGTGATATGCCCCGTCTTGAAGTACATTGAACCCCCCTTTTTCATAGCCCACAAGATTATGACGCTAATCGCCCAGCAAGGCCAGTTGTCGACGGCGAGAATAAAGGCCCTCCTTCCAGTGGGCAGTAAACACGTCAACAAGGCAGTATACGCACTCCTCGAGAAAAACTACATCGAAAACGTTCCGGGCTCGAAAACGCCAGAGTTCTCAATTAAAAAAGACTTCTACAATCTGTTCTACCCTTCAGCTCCGTCAAAAGAGGGAAAAGAGCTGGTAGATCAGGCAATCAATTACTACCTCGTGAGGGACAACAGCGTGAATCCGATAAAGCTGACGATCTCCGAAGACCGACCCGACATGGTAGTCATCCCGTTTAGAGGGATGAAGCTCGAGTATTCCAAGGCAATAGCCGTCGAGATAGAAGCCCACCCGAGGAAGGAGTTCGTCCTTAGAAATCTGACAAAGTCCTCTGTCAACGACTTCGCAGAGATCCACATTTGGGTACACAGGAGCAACGTCAAACACGTAGCTCAGGCCCTAGAAGAGTACTACAACAACGAATCTGAGCCTAGACCCGTGACGGTTTTCCTCCTCGACGAAGTGACGGGAAAAATAACTCAGTTTGGAGGGAAGGAAGTGGTTAAGCTATTCTACGCCCCACCCTCTGAAACGTCAAAAGGCAAAAAAGAGACACACGACGACCCCTATCAGCCTCGAGAAGTCGCCTCTCACTCTATTCCTCCTTCGCCTATTTCTCAAACAGAAAGGCAACAAGACGCATTAGTAAAGAAACCAACGGCTCCAATAGTCTTCGACATTGAAGCAATGAAAGAACTATTGGGCGAGGACGAAGTAAATAAGCTCCTCGACAAATACAAGAACGTGCCCGGAGCGAAGATCGTTCGGGATGGTACGATAGTAGAGATTAGGTTTGAAGACTCCGGTACGAGTACACAGAAGCACGCCTCGGAAGTGGACGAGTGCAGAACGCCCACACAAACTTTCGAAAGTGCTCCATCTGACTCACGGCAACCTTCGATACCATCGCCCCTGCCGAGCGACGAGTTAGAATCCATCGAAGATGGTCCACAAGTCAGCGATCGAGAGACAAGCGCCCCCCCTCTCACAAAAACTGACGGTCCCGCGTACGAGAGGGAGGAGGATAGCACTACTGCCGACGTTTTACCAAAGAAAGACAAGCCCGAAAAGAAGAATGTGGATTTCTTCTTCATAGAGGACAAAGTGATCGTCCTACCTAACGGAGAGAAAGTAGCGCTGTTCGCGGCACAAGAAACCGTGGAGAAAGTAAAGAACATGCTTCGTGAGCCTGGAGTAAACTATGAACTGTTGCCCACCCGCGTCCCCGGTAAGGTATACGTCCTCGTTATATACAAGGGGGACTTGTCGGTAGGTACTTACAGGTGTAAGAAACTCCCAGATGATTTCACCTTCTCGTAAAAACTTTTTTATTGAAAAAAACCATATAGTCGATTTTCGTCAATCACCCAGGCTCGTCGCAGAGAGTCAACTGAGGAATAAGCGTCCCCCCGACGCTCAATATGTAATACTATAGCCCAACATAGTTACTGATATGTTACTCTATGGTATAACATAGTAAAAAACAGTTATCCAGCCTCTACACTCCCTATGTTACACTACGGCCTAACATAGTACTCTGCCCTAAAAACGAGGGCTTAGTTCGTAATTCGAACGTATGTTAGTCTATAGAATAACATAGTGAAAAACAGTTATCTGGCAGGTAAATCTACAACAACTTACGCAAAACCGAAAACGAAAATACCCCCACAGACATAAGGTAACCCCAGTCTACCGTCGACCAAGTGGTCGACCTCGAGGAGAGGGCAAGTCACACCGAGACCACACTTATAGGTCGTACCTCTTCCTTACGACTCCTGTTTTTTACCTTGAGGTACACCTTCCTCTCGGAGTAAGCGGAGAGGTACACCAGGTGTTCGAGGGGGAGAGCGAGTACCCCAAACTCGTCGAGTCCCAACCTGCCAACGACATCCCTGAGCACAACTGCCCCCTCAAAGACGGTCACGAACGTCCCGTCGAAAGTAACATCACCCACACGAACGTGAACCCTTCGATTGACGACACTCTTCCAGTCAACCGAGCTGACGCCCCTCTCCTCCACACTGCGAACGACGATCTCCCTAACGTCGACCCCGTGAACGACGCTCTTCTCAACGGAGGCCAATCCCCTCACTTCTCCGCGGTTTAGTATGGCAAAGTCCGTCTCGACCAGAACGCTCTCGCGTAGGACACAACAGTTCGAGAGGTAGAAGAAAGACGAGTCGTAGGAGGTAAGAACTCCGTAAATCCTCTCCCCCGTCTTTAGTATAGCCACCACTACCTTGTTGACAAAAGCCCTGTCGTACACGGTCTCACTTTCGCCCAAAGACCATATAACTATTTTCGTGTTTTTACCCCACGTTCGTAGTTTTTCGCACGGGCGCGAGGTTGCAGACGCGACAAAGGACCGAAGCCACGTCT
Organism: Archaeoglobus neptunius; assembly: GCF_016757965.1. Taxonomy (NCBI): domain Archaea; kingdom Methanobacteriati; phylum Methanobacteriota; class Archaeoglobi; order Archaeoglobales; family Archaeoglobaceae; genus Archaeoglobus; species Archaeoglobus neptunius. The sequence goes on from NZ_JAEKIW010000013.1 coordinate 6,727, forward strand.
CGACGCCAGGGCCGTCGAACTCCGGAGACCCGCAGGCCACCTCTCCCGCGTCCCCACCGAGGTGGTATCGTGTACCACGAGGTCACGTGTCTCTGCTGCGGTAAGAGGTTCAGAGTGGCGCTCAACTTTCCGGAAGACGCTCTCCGCGTGAGGTGTCATACCTGCACGGCCCCTTACAACTTGCTCTCCTTCTACCCGGCCGTAGTTTTCGCCAGAGAGTAGATCACGAAGAGGTGAGGGAGATGGTCTCAGAGAACTGGATCGCGCTCGCCCTGAACCCGTCTAAAGCCATCGACGGCATACCAGACACAGTACTGATCAACCTCTCGAGGTACCTTCACGGAATGAACATGTCTCCGACTAAGGTCACGTGGAACGGGAAACGGATGGACTACGTGGTCGAGGCGGAGAACCACAGACTGAAAGCAAAAATCGCCATCAAACCGAACACATGGGAATTCAAAGTTATCGGAATATACTGGTTGGAAGACGAACCCCCTCTCCCTACCGGAGGTGATGTGTAAATGGAAATTATAACGCATGGAGGGTTTGCACACTCCGACGAGTTTCTGGCCGTGTCAGTAATTCTGACAAAGTTCCCAAGTGCAGTTGTACATAGAGTCAGCGAGGTTCCAGAGGACATTAATAATGCAATCGTCGTCGATATCGGCGGCAAACACGACGGTGAGAGGTTCTTCGACCACCACCACTCGGCTGAGCTTCCAGCTTCTCTGATATTAGTTCTGAGAAAATTCTTCCCAGAGATAGACATCGACAACATCGACGAACTCCAGTGGGTCAGCGACTGGGACACGATGGGTCCGTTCAAGAGTCAGCAGAAGTGGAACGTTAGACTGCCGGAGTTCAGAGACCCCATCGCCGAGGTGATACTGAGATTATTCAGCGAGGCAAAGATCGTCAAACCAGGTGACTTGCTGCACGATATGCTCATAGCAATAGGCAGTAAGTTCATTGAACTCTTGAAAGAACAAACCGAGTTTCTGAAGAAGGCAAGGCACGCTGAAGTCTTCGAGGTCAAGGGTCTCAGGGTCGCCAGAGTGGACGACAACATACCCATACGATTCGTCAAGAAAGTGCACCCAGATGTCGCCATCGTCATCCAACCCAACCAGCGCACTAAAGGCGCGTGGACCCTCACCAGAGTCGACGACCATCCAAAAGTGGACTTCAACCGCATCAGGGACAGGGTTCCGGCGCACTTCGTGCACGCCACCGGCTTCATGGCCGTCGTGGATCCAGAACACATTGAAGAAGCGACACTCCACGCAGTTGAATAACTTCTCCCGTTATTTTTAATGGCCGAAGGGGGCGATAATCGTGTCGGTGTCGGTGTACTTCGACGGGCTCTGCGAGCCCCGGAATCCGGGCGGTGTAGGTGCATATGGTTTCGTCGTCTACATCGACAACCGCAAAGTCCACGAAGGCTACGGAGTTGTTGGCGAGGGTAAAGGAATGTCCAACAACGTGGCAGAGTTTTCAGGGCTCGTAGCAGCACTGGAATGGCTACTGGAGAACGGGTACAGTGAGAGAATCGTCGTCAGGGGCGACAGTCAGCTCGTCATCAACCTGATGAACTGCACCTGGAGGGCGAAGGGAGGAATGTACTACCCGTACTACCTCAAAGCAATTGAGCTCGCGAAGAACTTTCAGAACATCACTTTTGAATGGGTCCCGAGGGAGCAGAACGAGGTGGCGGACAGGCTGAGCAGGGAGGCGTACGAGGAGTACTGCCGTGCCAAAGAAAAGAAAGTGAGGTACATGTCCAAACCAGCTCAGCGACTCAGGGAGACCTGCGAGGACGAGCAGGTGCGAGAACTTCGAGAAGTCGTGACAGCTCACGAGGAGGTCGTACGATGAGTTACTTCTTACCGTGTGCGTTTTCGTGCGATCTGGCATCACCATACTGCTGGGAACTTCCAGAATGCCCGAGAAGACAGATACGAGACGAAAGAAACCGCGGCGACACTCGAAGCGACACCCCGTGACAACTCCCTCGCCGACACCTCCCTCAACCCCAAACGGAGGTGACGTGTAAATGAGTGAGTTCGTGTACTACGACCTGATAGAGCTGCCGAGCGGCGGACACGTTCCAGTGCCAATTGCGCTGGAACTCGTCGGCGAGAAAGAAATAAGAAAAATCCCGGTAAGCAGACGCAGAAGGGACGACAGGTTCTTCTACTGCCCCGAGTGCGACGAGCTCTCCTTCTTCAAGCACACGCCATGCGACCACTGCGACAGCCAAGAAGAAGGGGACTGCGAGAACTGTCCAGAAATCAAGGAGCTGGAGCTACAGTACAGAGCGAAGGAGGTAGCGTTCGTCAACCTGATAAGGAAAAAACAATACCGCAAGCTTAGATACATCCGCGCCTGAGTCTCTCCACCTCTTCTGTTCCTGTCACCTACACCGTCTCCTCGCACAACTTCCTGAGCCTGAACACCAAACTGTCTCCCTCCAACCTGACACTCACAACCCGATAACTCCCTTCGCCCAGCTTTTCAATCACATACCCCACGCACGACGCGAGCAACACCACCGGCAGCGTGTCGGGCACCGTTCCATAGAGGTCGTCGAGCATGTCCAGAGTCTGGGTGAAAATCTCCGGATCTGGATTTCGGGATAGAACTTCCTCCAGAGAGACTACGACTTCCTCGTACACGTCTCGTATACTCCCAAGAGGATATAAGTTTACCTCAGTGGCCGAAAAAGGAAAAACTTATAATATTATAAGTATATGATACTTATGCGACTCGAGAACTCCGAGTTGAGTTTGAAACCGTCGCCAGATCTTCTTTCCATTCTGGCGGAGAACTACGAAAAGCTAGCGGCAGCGGGCGTGGAGATAAAGCTCTCCCTGAGGTCCGACAAGTTCAAAGCCGTGAAGAGGGACGAAGAGGGTAAAGAGTACCTGGAGATAGACCCAGATCCCGCGCTGATAGACGCCTTCGAGAACCTCGCCCCCGCCTTCATGCTCACCTTCAGCATGGAAGTCGAGGACAACGTCACGAAGTACAGCGACGCGAGGGTGTACACGATAGAGTGCAAGCCCGTAAGGGCCAGATGCCCGTTTTGTGGACACGAGCAGGAGTACTACGCCTGCTACATACCTCACGCGTACCCGTACCGCTGTACGAACTGCAACGCCAGCGTCAGCTCGGAGATAGGAGACGAGGGCGACGTAACCGAGAGCCTACACTTCAGATTCGACACCGCGGACATCCACAGGGTGGGAGAGAAAACTCTAAGAGCGAGGGACGAGAACGGAATGGACGTGGTGGCGACGCTCGTCCAGCGGGACGAGGGTACGGAAGACTTCGGGCTGTGGCTGATATTCCACCAGAGCAAGAGCGTAGACGTGACGCCCGCAGACGTGACAAAACTCGTCACGGACAAGGAGCTGACGAAGGCGGGGGTCAAGCTGAGGTTCAACGGGGTAGAGGGTAAGGACTACGTGGTGAAGACGCCGAAGAAGGCGGGCACCTCTGCGGGGATATACGTCCCCGCCAGATGGATAGGTCGCGAGGTCCTGGCCCTCCTCACACACCGGTGAGAGCGCCCACTCTCAAAACTCTCCACTCGCTCTTTTTTTTACACTTTTTCGCGAGTCCTCGGACAGCCACCAACCCCCCACCGAGGTGATGAAAAAATGAGCTTGGATAAAGTCGTAAAACACGTCGTGAGCGTCGTCGGTGAGGAGTACGAGGAAAGAGTAAGAACGATCTTAAAAACGCTCATCGAAGAGTTCAGAATTCCAGAAAAGGAGGCCGCTGCGACAGTCATAAAGAAGTTCAAGGAAGAGGGCGTGCAGATAAAGGACGCCACGAAGAAGATCGCCGACATCGACGGTAGCGAGACGAACGTCACGATCGTCGCCAAAGTCCTGAGTATCAGTAAAGGAAAGGGAAAGGCGAAGGCCTTCGCAAGGGTGGGAGACGACACGGGACACGCGAGGATGATCCTGACCAGCAACGCAGAGGTAGAACTCGAAGCTGGCAAGGTGTACCGGTTCAAGAACGTCATGGTGAACGAGGACGGCAGCCTGCTCGTGACCAAGAACACCACCGCGAGAGAACTGGAGGAGGACATCGAGGTCAAGCCGCTCACCATGATCGGCGTCGTCGTGAGCGTCGCCAAGAACAGCGGTCACGTGCTCCGCTGCCCAGAGTGCGGCACGCCCCTCAAGGGGGGCGCGTGCACAGAGCACGGAAAGGTAGAGGAGCCCGTCGAAAGGGTCGAGGCGAGAGTCGTCGTGGACAACGGGAGAGTCGCGAGGAGGTTCACCCTCCTCCCGGAGCACATAGAAGCCCTCACGGGACTCACGCTCGAAAAGGCCAGAGAGATCAAGAACAAGTTCGACAACGAAGCCGTGAGGCAAGTCATCATCGACTCCCTGATCGGCAAGTACGTCAGGGTGGAGTACCTGAACAGGGTCCCCCAGTCGATCGAGTTCACGACCGAAATCCCCACCGAGGTGGTGTGAATGATGCGGAGGATGCCCGCGAAGAGGACGTTCGCCGCAGAGATCTACTCTGTAAAGGAGGTCAACGATAGACTAGTCTCAGCAACAGGAAGAGCACTCAAGAGAGTGTTCGTCACGGGAGTCCTCGTCGACGTGACGGAGAGAAACGGCGTCGTTAAGGCCCAGATCTTCGACGGCACTGGCAAGCTGACGATCTTCTGCTCAAAGTATCAGCCAGAGGCCCTCGTAGCCCTAAAAAGCATCGACGCTCCAGCTTACGTCGCAGTAGTGGGTAGAATAAAGGCGGTCGACGGCAAAATCTTCGTCAGACCGGAGTTCGTCAACACGATAACCGCAAAGGAGCACGAACTCTGGCTCAGAGAGGCAATCTACGCCACCGACAAGGCCCTATCCGCCGAGGTGGACCTGCCACACAGCGAGGAAGAGAGACAGAGAGTAGTCGACGCCCTCGAGAGAGCGAAGGCGAGGCTGCAGGAGCTCACAGCTTCCTAACTTTTGTATAAACGTTTAGACACTTAAACACACACACTTTTATACTTTCTCCCAACACCCCGCCTACCACTCCCGTGGGCAAGCATGACGGTCAGGCTGCTGCTCATCGGCGACGCAGGAACGGGCAAGACCTACTACCTGTACAACAAGGCGAAGGAGTTCGACGAGTGCGTCTTCGTCAGCCACACGAACGCGGCGATAAACGAGTTCAGGAGGAGGGACAGAGACAGGGCGATCGAGGCGAGGACCCTGCACTCCCTCTGCCTGTCCCTCGTCAGGAAAAGACACGGCGTAAAAGTGATGGACGACGAGGTCAGGGCGACCTTCTGCGAGAAGGTGGGGCTGCACTACGACCCCAACCCGTACGTACACTCTCCGGCAAAGGAGTTCTTCTCGCTCCACTCCCTGTACGTCAACCTGACGCGCCCACCACTCGACAGGTTCTGCGAGCACTACAAAGTCGACTACGAGAAGTTCAGTACCCTGCTCGCAGAGTACGAGAAGTTCAAGAGGGAAAGAGGGTACGTAGACTTCGAAGACATGCTAGAGCTGGCACTGCAGGCCGACGAGAAGATCCACACTCAGGCGGTGATAGTGGACGAGGCTCAGGACCTCTCACCACTGCAGTGGAAAGTGATCGACGCAATCTTCGAGGCGGACATCCTAATCGCAGCGGGGGACGACATGCAGTCGATCTTCAGCTTTCAAGGGGCGAGGCCAGAACTCTTCCTGTCCTTCTCCAACAGGGTAAAAGTCCTGAAGAGGAACTACCGCATTCCAAAGAAACTGTGGGACTTCGCAGGACTGGTGATAAAGGAACAGCTCAGGAGGGAGAGGTCAAAGCCAGTAGACGAGAGCAAGGAGGGAACGCTGAGAGTCCTGAAACCCACGACGTTCGAGGAAGCGGTGAACTACGTCGCAGCTCACCGCTCGGGGCTCGTCGTCGTGAGGCACAACCGCTACTGTCTCCTGCTCGAGGAACTATTCAAAAAGGCCGGAGTGAGAGTGAACCTCGTAAAGAGGGACGGATTCAACTGGAACGCCATAAACATCGACACCGTGCACGCGGTGAAAGGGATGGAGCACGAGAGAGTGTTCGTGCTGGACGCGGTGAGAAGAGCGTCCCACCCAGAGGAAGAAGACAGGATCTGGTACACCGCCCTGACGAGGGCAAAGAGGGAGCTGCACGTCGTACCAATTCTGGGCGAGACCAACTGGGTCACCTCCAAGCTACCGGAGGACGCCCTCGTTCAAGAACTCACATCGGACTGGCAAAAAGTTCCGCCCGCCCGCCACTCAAACGTGACCCTCACGATCACCGTGCACGCTCCCCCACACTCCTCCTCCCTCGTCGCCGCCAGCGCGGTCCTAGCTCCGCCCCCAGAGGTCACGGACCCCCTCGCCTCCACGGCCTGCACACCTCCCACAGTCACCGCGCGTGTCCACACCTCCACGTCCACGGAGGTGAGTGAGATCCCGAACGTCGCAGTTACTCCCACCCTGGATCCGCCGGAGAAAAAGAAAGAGAAGGGGATCCTGAAGTCGATACTCTCGATCTTCAGAAAGAGGTGAACTCCAAAACGTTTTTCGCGTGGAGGGAAACACTTATATTCGTACGGGAGTAATACCAAACGCCAAACCCGGCGGGCGGTTGACTGTTTTCGAACGGTTAGGATACTTCCTCGTGAACCAACTAACGACTGTTCTCGTTCGTGACCCGGGTGGAACTAAAAAAAGGAGGTGGTGCACGTGGAGTTCGAGAACGTGGTTTACGTCGTGGAGGAGGTAAACGAGTTTTACGGGGTGATAAGGGGTAGACTGCTACCCAAAGAGGTGTCCGAATGGTAGAGACGGTAGGAGCCCAACCGAGGTACATCGTGCCAAGACCGAGACCGAGGGTCACGGTAGGAAGGACGATCGAAGTCAGCGTGGGGTGCGGAACTCTCTACGTCACGATAAACGAAGACGAACACGGAATAGCGGAAGTGTTCCTGAGACTGGGCAAGAGCGGCGGCTGCTCGGCCTCGCAGACTGAGGCCCTCGGTAAAATGATAAGTCTCGCTTTGAGGTGCGACGTGAATCCAGAGGAACTGATCAGAAGACTGAAAGGGATAAGGTGCCCGAACATCACCTGGCAGGACGGGGAGCAGATAACATCGTGTGCCGACGCGGTGGCAAAAACGCTGGAGAAGTACCTCAGGGGCGATTTTCACAAGGCCAAAGCAGGAGCAGACGCGAGCACACCACTAAACGAGTTTTTCGAAGTGAATGGAAACGGAAACAGGGGTGAAAGCGAAAACAAAAGTGAAATCGAAGAGAGAAGGTACGCACCACACGCGTGCCCCGACTGCGGGTCGACCATGCAACCGAGAGAGGGCTGCCTGGTGTGTGACGGTTGCGGTTACTCGAAGTGTGGGTGACGGCATGAGCGACAGACTGGTAATTCCGATGGGCCAAACGTGGAGCGGCACAGAGTACATCGAGATAACGAAGAGGGTCAGAAAAGGCGGCTACAGAGTCAGGGGCGTGAGGAAGACGTGGAGAGGACACAGGATCACACTATTTTCAGAAGAGGCGTGGGACGCCGGAGAAGTCATAAGCAAAATACGGGCCAACCTGCTCCCAATCTTCGAGATTCCGGAGTCGGTAAAGGAAGAGATCAAAAACTTCTGCGAGAGAGCGTAATTTTTCTTGAACCTTTTTCTCGAGTCAACGGAATTTAGAAGCGTTTTTTTAGAAAAACCGCTCCACCGAGTTTTTTTTTGTCGGAGGGGCGGGTGAGGCCAAACCCGGCGGCGTGAGCGGTCGCCACTTCTTCACCCCTTCACTCTTAACCCCCGCCCCATGCTTTAGTAGAGACGGGAGAATATAAAGCTTTACGTCAAAACTGCAATTACAGGGAGGAGCCACAGGGCGCACAACGGAAGGAGGTGTCGGTCGGAACGTGCCACCAATCACCTACCTCTTCGGCCCCTCCCAACTACCATTCCTTCACGGAAGTATATAAGCGTTGCTCCCCACACGCCCAGACGACACGAGAAACACTTATATTTGTTCGTGCGAATTGTCAATCGCACAACGGAAGGAGGTGTCGGAGGTGGAACGTGAAGTAGTTTTTGAAAGGGTTAGCTGTGCGAAGGCTCTCGTGGGAAGAGGCGACGCAATACTGGCGTTCGGGAAGAGACTGCTCCCCGGACTGGTTGGAGAGGACATCCCAGGAGTGACGAGGAGGTGCGAGGCATGGTTCTAGAAATCGTTAGAGAACTCGTAGAGCTCGAGGAACAATATCCCAAGGTCAGACAAATAGAAAAAATGATGCAGCTAGAGAAACAAGCAACTCTCAACAGAACGCCCGTGGCAACAAGGGTGTCCGAGAAGGACAAGCAGTTCTACTACAACTGGAGGTCAGAGCTGCAGAATCTGTACTTGCTCGTAAAAGAAGCGTTAAGCTATAGCTCTCCAAACGAGAGAGCAATTATAGCAACCCACCTAAAAAACACTGAGATCCCGGAACTACAAGCATTACTACTCGTCACCACTATAAAGCACACGTCCACAATGTACAACATCAAACACAAGTGCCAGATGTGCCAAGTATTCCACTGCGGTTACCCCCGCCGTAAGGTGGGCGAAGAAGCGAAGAAGAGCAAGGCTACGCCGAGACTGAAGTATAAAAACTACGAGAGAGTAATCATCGAAGGACACGGAATCATCCACGAACCCGTACTCCTGCCATGCGAGAGGACAGTGTGGTTAAAAATACCAGACGAGGAATACGGCAGAGAACTTCTATTGTGGGCAAACTCAGTACTACGCCGTACGCCAAACGTGGACGAAGCGATCGCAAAAATAAAAAGAAAAATAAACCAACCCGGAATAGGGTACGGCGAGAAAAGACCATTCCTCATAGTGTACAAGGACATAAAAGGCCTAGAAGGTATAGCAAAAGTGAGGTTGCTAATACCCATAGACCCAAACGCATTCTGTCCGAGGATAAAAATACAAGCACAGGACGAGACACCACAAGACGAGGAACCTTTCGTCCCGGAACCTACGCCAGACCACTTCGCCAGCGACATCCTGTACGATCCAGATTCGGGGGACATCTTCCTGTCCCCGAAGCACGGATCGGAAGAAATAGCAGTATAACGCGTTTTTCGTGTTTTTGTAGCCGTACAGGGTAAACCTCTTCGGGCACCCCCCATATTTTTGCCCGTCACCCCTTTTTTTCTTTCACCTCACCCAATTATACAAATCGCAGTGGTCAGTTCTTCTACCTAGACGGAGCTGACACGAAGCGATCGCTCCTCCATCACCCCCGTGATGAGTGTCGATGTCCTGATCGTGAATCATAACGAACTCGCCCGTGACATAGAGGACGCCTACGAGAGTGGTGAACCGCTGTTCGTTTGGGGTAGGACGGGGATTGGAAAGTCGTACACCATCCGGGAGACGGCAACAGCACTCGCGGCAAAGTACGACAGGAAGTTCACCACCAGCCTGTCGAAAATCGACGGGGAGCACTTCTTCCTCCTGGACAGGAGGCTAACCTACATGAACCCCACGGACATCCTCGGCGTCTTGTACAAGGACAACGGAGTGTCGAAGTGGCACTACCCGGACTGGCTGTGGAAGATCAGCAAGCAGAGGGAGGAAGAGGAGGGCATAGAGATCAGGGGCATAGTGGCTCTCGAGGAGCTCAACCTCGCTCCACCCCTCGTTCAGAACGCCGCTTACGAGCTCGTCCTCGACCACAGGGTGCAGGACCTCGAGATAGCAGAGGGAGTCGTGTTTGTAGCTGCCGGAAACGTCAACGAGGACAGGGCTTTCACCTACGAACTACCCGACCCCCTGAAGACGAGGTTCACTCACGTCGAGCTGGCGATACCAGTGTTCAAGCACCCCACCAAGAGAGAGGGGTGGTTCTACTGGGCAACTGAGAAAGGCGTGGACGGGAGGATTACAACCTTCCTGAGCTACAGAGAAGACATGCTCTTCAATTACATCGAGGACGCGAGGGTGTTCCCCACACCAAGAGGCTGGGAGAAGGCGTCGAAGCTCATGAAGGGCAAACCAGACGAAACAGCTTGGAGGGCGGTAGCAAAGGCCTGCGGCACGTTTGCGGGAGAGCAGTTCAGGCAGTTCATGGAGCTGACGAGAAAGGTGAACATCGAGGAACTGCTGAACGACCCGAAGAAGTTCCTTGAGCTTGACGTGGCCAACAAGTTCGCGGCGATAGCGGCGATGACGAGTGCGTTCTCAAAAGTTCCAGAGCTGGGTGAAAAGCTACTGAAGTTCGCCGCCCACCTGTTCACGGGAATATACGACGGAAAGCTCAGAGAGTACCTGACCCTCCTCGAGGAGTACACATCGACGAGGGACGAGTCGACAGCGAGAGCCCTCAGGGAGATGAGAGGGAAGGAGAGACTGCCCGAGTTCGCCGTCCTCGTGCTGACGAACATGAAGGCCCACGACAGAGAGATCACGCAGAAAGTCGTACAGGAGAGCGTGTACGGCAACGTGCTCGTGGATTTGCTACCGTTCTTTACATGAAGAACGGAGAAAAGTGGGAGACGGTAGAGGTGAAGTCATGAAGTTGACACCCAGCGAGAGGGTGCAGAAGGCCAAGATTCGCCTGCTGAGAGAGCACCCGTTCTTCGGCTACTGCATAATGCAAATCCCGGTCGTGGCGAGTGACGAGCCCAAACCCGCCGGACCAAAGATAGTGTACAACCCTTCATTCGTGGAGAAACTCGACGACGACGAGCTCGTGGCAGTTCTGACGCACGAACTGCTGCACTATCTCCTAGGGCACACAAAGAGGGCCAGGGAGTTCAAGAAGACAATGAGCGAGCACCTCAGCGACGACGAGAAAAAAGGATTCCACTTCAAGATGAACATCGCGGAGGACATAGTGATAAACGCCATCCTCGCGCTGAACGGATTCAGACTGCCGAAAACGAAATTGGTAAACGGAAAAACGGTCACGGTTAGACAGGGTTGCATAATTCCGGATGTACTCTCCTCCAACAGGACCCGCGTGCCCCTGACCGACTCCAGACGCACAGTCGTGGTAGAAGATCCTCACGCCAAAATGTGCGAGGAGGTCTTCTGGGAGATAAAAGACCTCGACTTCAGAGACGACGGGGACGAAAACGAGGAGTCGATGTACTTCAGCGACGACACGACGGACGACGAGAGTAGCGGCGGCGATGGGAAAAGAGAGTGGCAAAGCGTGAAACCGGCAGACGAGCTTCTGACAGAGGCACTCAACTACTCCAAGGTGGCGGGAAAAACACCTGCGGGACTGGACAGGACTATAAAAGACTTGCAGAGGCCCGAGCTCGACCTGTTCTCGTTTCTGCGAAGATTTGTCGTGAAAGCGATCCCGTCAGACTACACATACCTCAGGCCGAGCAAGAGCAGCCCGCCGAACGTGTTCCTCCCGTCAGTGGAATACGGAGAGCACGCGAGGGGGGTAGTGGCAATAGACACATCTGCCTCGATGGAAGAGAGGTCCCTGAGCAAAGCCATCTCGGAAGTAGTAAAGATTGCGAGGGAGATGTCCGTCGAACTGTCGCTGGTCTACTGCGACGCGGAGGTTCAGGGAGTGGAGGACGTGCGGTCGGTCAAAGATGTACTGAAGGCGATGGGTAAAGCGAGGGGAGGGGGCGGGACGGACTTCAGGCCAGTATTCGAGTACGCAGAGAGAAAGAGGGCGAGCTTCGTGATATACTTCACGGACGGGTACGGGACTTTCCCGAGGAGGGCGAGAGTTCCGACACTGTGGGTCCTCACCGCCGACGGCGTTCCGGAGTCGACGATCCCGTTCGGGAAGGTAGTGAGGTTCAGAGAACACCGAATTGTGTCTTAGTAGTGTAAGACAAAAAAACACAAGTGTGTCTCGCTCGAGTGAGACATAACCCCACTGCGAGAGGGCTCGCACTTTAGTGCAGGGAGCAGCATCCCGCCGTGGAAGTGACTCATTTTCTCACTGATGAGCACTTTTGCGGTGCTACCAGACAACCTGCCAACCCTGCCATCACCACCAGCCCCCCGGTGAGGTGATGGGATGGGGTACATGGTGGAGGTTAGGTCCCACGACATTTTCGTGCTCAACGACGAGAAAGTGAGGGAGACCATAGAGACCTTCGACATGGACCACATCTTCACAATCTCAGACGAGCACCTCACGTTCAGAGAGTACACGTTCAAAATGCCCGCCAACCTGTACCTGTTCTTCGCGGCAATAGCAGACGCAGTAGAGGGTTTCGTAGAGTTTCAGGGAGAGGACGGCCCGATCTGGAAAGTAGACATAAAAGATGGGAGAGTAGCTGAGTACAGCGCCACAATCACCTTCGAGAAGTCGTACGAGACCGAGAAAGTGGACGTGGACTACAGCCCAATTGTCAACGAGAGGTATGTGGCGGCGTGGATTCACGAAGACGCCCTGCTCGCATACGATCTCGTCGAGGACGCGTGGTTTAAAGTGTGGCTGACGGGGTCAATCTCGGACGTCGAAACGGTAAAACAAATTCAAAGGGGAGAGGCACTGCCAGCGTACCACCTCTACGACCCCGCACCCCACGAGCTCGCGACCTTTGCGAAGAAATTGGAAGAGGCCAACACAGACGTCTCTATCCTAAAGACGGTCACCGTGAGTTTACTGTGAGGTGAGAACGTGAAAAGAGACGAGTTCGTGAGAAAGCTGTACTTTGCATCAAATCCCACCATCATCCTAGCACAGAGCATGGAAGTCCCCCATTCCCTCGCGGAAAAAGTCAAACTGCACCGCCTGAACATCCTCGCCAGAGAGTTAGCAGGTGAGGACGTACCGGAGGAAGAAAAGGTGAGCGACGCGGAAGTCGTGGCCTTTCTGCACTCTGCATCGCTCATGGTACCGCTCGACGAGACCTTCGCGAACATCTTCGTCAACCTGACTCAAAAAGTGCTCGGAGTGAGAGTGAGAGAGCTCGAATACAGAGAGCTGACTGAGCAGGAGAAGTTCGAGCTAAAGCAACTCAAGAGAGAGATTTTGAAGAGGAGGGAGAGGAGGGAGAAAGAAAGGGCAAAACAGCTCAGGGAGACGTTCAGGGAAATTGCCAAAAAGCTGCCAAAGAAAATTGACGTCAGGCAGAGCACGCTGGAGGTGGTAGCGTGAAAGAGCTGAAGATCGTAAACGACAAGCTCGACGAGTGCCTCGAACTCATGCTCGACAGTCCGGCGGGAGACAAGATCGCCGAAGTCGTCAACGAGAGAGGCTGGCACTCGATGCTCAACGCTTCGACAGCGAAAAAGCTTGGACTACGACTTTTGTGAAAAATGGAGGGACGAGATGACAGATCTCCCCCCTCACCTGAGAACGTACTGCGAAACGGCAGATCAGGTATACCAGATTCTCGTGAAATCCACGCTACTCGTCGATGTAGCCCTTTCTCAGTTGTGGCCTAAGGAGAGATACACAGCGAGCGAATACTACGACCTCCTCCACGAGATGAAAAAAGACATCCTGTCCGAGATCACCGGTAAAATCCTCGAAAACTACAGTTACGTGTACTACTCCGACATGAAAGACGCACTCGAGAAGGCGCTCGCCAACGGAGACACGAGCTTCAGAGATTTTGCAGAAAAGGTCGTGCACACACTCGAACAGAGGGCAGACGAAATAGCCCTCAAAAATGTGCTCGAGAAGGCGAGAAACCTGCTACCCTTCTCGCAAGAACCAGAAGAGAAAATGAGACAGATACTTCACGGCAGAAAGCTGGTCCTCCAACACACGTACAACTTCGAGAACAACATAGGCAAATACGACACCGTAGAGTCGCTGGCAGCTCTTCACAGGCTCGCGATAGTGGTCAGCAACAACTACCCTCCCTCAAAACCGATCCCTAGCAGTGTGGAGAACGCGTTCTGGATCCTGCACGAGATTACACCGAGAAGAAAGTACAGCTTCTCCGGAGTGATAAAAGACATCGTCTTCTTCAAGAACGGAAAGCTCCACGTCGCTCTTCTGAACGAGAAAGTAGCGAGAAAGGTGGCAGAAGCCCTCGTTTACGGCGTAGAATGGAGAGGCGGTAGAGCAGTGACACGCAAACAACCTCTGGAGAGCGTGACGAGATCACCACCCCCCACTCCCCGGTGAGGTGGTTTTTCGTGACGAGTAAACTGAAGTGGAAGTACGACGTCACCACCTTCTCCGAGCTGGAAAAGTACCGCGTCAGCGCCAACTCCATTCTCAAAATTCTCGTATACGGGCTCACGGTCAGCGGTGCAGAGGAGGTGAGGATCACCCTCCGCGAAGGAAAGTACACGCTCGAGACACCCTACAGTCTCCCCCTCGACTGTGTGGAGACGTGGCTCGGATACAGAGAGGGCAAAGGACCTCTATATCCTCTCGAGTCCAACGAACTCGGAAAAATCTTTCTCGCAGAGGTCGCGAGGGGGGCCAAAATCAGAGTCGCAACTCCCCAGTACGTGGCCGTGATAGACGGCGAGGGAGCGGCGATCACGGACACCGCGAACTCACATCCCAGCAAGACGAGCATCGAAATCCACAAACCAAACCTCTCCCCGTGGTGGGACTACTCAAAGCTCAACGAGGGACTCAGGGAAGTGAAGGTCCCAACCACCGTAGAGATGTACACCGACAAAGAAATGAGGAAAAGAGAGTTTCCGTCAGAGGGCAAGAGTGGCAAAGTGATTTGGCAGAGCCAGGGAGTCACGATAGAGAAGTTCGAAGGATGTTCTCACGGCGATGTCGTCGTCAACGGCGTGTCCCTGTCCTTCAGTCCACTGCCCAGCAGGCTCGTCGCCAAGGTGGAAGGGCAGGTAGACGTCATAACGATCCACGGCGTGGAGGTGAGGCTGCCAAACATCGTGACGCCAGACTGCACAGACCTGAGAGCGCTATCCATCATCGCAGACGCGAAGGACATAATCGAAGAGTTGGAACTCTCGAAAGACTGGCTGAAGGAACTGACGCGGCTCACCGAGAGCAGGCTGACGCGCGTCAGGGAGACTTTAGACAGACTAACGCGAACCGTGAAGGAGAACCCCAAGTTCACTTCGATGGCAGAGGTGCTCGTTCCGCACTACGCAGAGATGCTCGAGGCGATCGAAATACTCCTCACGGAGGTCACGTACTACGGATACGCTAGAGAGAGATTGTCTCTCAGCAACGGCCGTGCACCGCTCGTCCACATCCTGAACGTGAACAACAACGGCTACGTCAGAAAGAGGCTCACTGCTCCAGAGTGCAGGGTACTGTCGACGGAGAAGAGAACGGTAGTATATGTGGACGATCCAAGGCTGATCCGTTTTCTGGAAAAAATGGGTGTGAAAGAAGTCAGCGTACGAAAACCCAACCTCATAGCCACCTACGCCCCCAAATTCACCGGCCTAGAAAAGGCGAAATACTACGACCTCCACGGCCTCGCACACTTCGCCCTGACTACGAGAACACTCGTGGTGTACACGGACAAAATAACGTCCCTGAAAGACGAGTCTTTCCCACCAACGGTGGTGATAATCAAGAGAAACAAAAAACTGAAAGAGCTGAAGGCGATTCTCGGCGAGCTCCTCGTAAGCTACGAAGACTACACGAAGATGACGAAAAAACTCACCCTGGTGACCGACGGGAAGAAAGTGTACACTCTCTCTGAACTCCCCGACTCAAAAAAATACTACCTGATCTCTGACAACAGAACCGAACTGCTACCGTACCTGAACAAAATCGCGAGAGTTTACGCTGTGCTCCCGTTCTGTAACTGGCGAGGAATATCCATCAAAACGTTCGTAGACCGAACGAAAGCCTGGTCGAAAGTAAGACACTTCTTAAACGAGGAGGCAGCAGACCTGCTTCGGATAATCATAAACTCGGAAATAGCGCCAATACTCAACCCGTCCTACAAACACTTGGTAAGGCTACTCGAAGAGGTCAGCGGCATAGAGAAGGGCCTGTCGATTCGGGAGATAACAGAAGCAGAGAAAGAGAAGATAAGGAGTATAGCGGAGTCCGTAGGAATACTGAGGCTCGGTCAGGTGTCAGAAAAGTTGACGGGACTGGCAGAGACCACAAACGGTCTGCCAGTCATAAACCCCCTCCTCCCCCCTGAGATGATAGCCACATCGGAGAAGCTGAGGGACCTGCGCGACCTCCAGCTATACCTCAAGTACGAGGGGTCGGCGATCTTCGCTGGAATGGACCACTTAGCAAAAGACGTTGAGGCTCTGCCAGAAGATGTGAAGAAGGTCGTGAGCAAGTACACGAGAGATACGGCAAGAGCGAAGGAACTCGCTCTCTCTTTCCTGTAGTCACCGGAGAGAGATGTCTCACCTACACACGCAAATGTTCAACGAGGTCTCCCTCCAAGGCTTCGACGAGCTTCCCGTCGGTCGTCACCGTAGCTTTCGCAGCTCCAGACTACTTTTTGCTGCTGGACATGGACGACGGAGAGGCAATGCTGATTAACGGCCACAAAATTAAGAAGATAGACATTCTCGAGTAGGCCCACCCCCGTTCTCACACATAGCCTACAAACTGAGCGCGAGAGCACGAGAGACTACAAAAGCCAGCGGATACCGAGCACCCTCCCATGTCCCCGGTGATGAAGGTATCGAGAATGTCGTATAAGTGTAGAACCGACAGATCTACAATTGTCTACACCGTGGATTTCGAGATGGAAGACAGGGCTAGACCAGCACTACCAGTACCGCTCCCGCCAGCCAAAAATTCGGCGGTGAAATTCGGAGTAAGCGACGATCTGGTTGCAGCAAAGTCGAAGTCCTTCGAGGACTTTACGAAGGCCATCTGGCACTCGGTAAACAAGGTCAGAAAACAGCTCCACATCAAAAGAGGTGAAAAAAGTGAAAGTTGAGGTCGGAGACACGGTGGGAGAGTTCAGGGTCGTCGCAATCGTGAAACGATTCGACGACGCATTCATCCTGGAGGACGAGCTAGGCTACTACCTCGTCGTGAAACAGGAGTCTCTCGAAAAAGTAGCCCGAAACGATACTACCACGAAAAACATACTGAGAGCGCACCAGAGAATCGAGCGTATCGTGAGCAACACCTTGTTCCTTTCCTCAGGCAAGACGTACAAGTTCTACTTCGTGACACAGGGCGAGGACGTGATCTCCAAGCTGAGGCATCACACTAGAAACGGTCTCTTGGAGGCGGCGATAAAACTCGACGAGGGGGCAGACCTCGGAGACCCAGAAGCGCTGGCAGACGTGGAGGAAGTGCTGTACTACAAAGAGTTTAGCAAGGAAGCAGGAGCGGGCGGACTCGCGTTCGGTCTCGGCTTTCCCGGCTTTGCAGTCGGGATGATGGTTGCCAAGACGACGAACGGCACCGTGAAAGTGATCTACGAGGAGGTGCGCAGTTACCCCGAGGGGTACACGGTCAAGCGAAAGGAAGTACCTCTCGCCCTCATAGACGTCATACGCAGCGACAAGTTCGACGAAGTGATCGATACCGTAAAGAGTTGCCTAAAAAGAGGTGAGGACTAATGCCCGACGCGTACTTCTGCACGAATTGCTTCTTTTTCGGATACGCAAAGACGATGACGTACCAGAAAATCCGAGACGGCTTCGGCGACGATGAATACGCCACTGAAAGCGCCCCTCTCAAAATAGAGTGCCCCGAGTGCGGCGGGACTATCGTCGCAGTAGAGGTCGACGACAGCACCTACGAGCTCATGCAAAAGATTGCCACACACCTCGAAAAAATGTACTTCGAAGGCGAAGATACGGAGAGCGAGTTCGAGTTCCACGACTACCCCCGCTACTCGAGAGTCCTCACGTACTTCGCCCTGAAGAACGGTAGAAATCCGAGAAAAGTAGACATCTCCCACTCGTGGGACGGACCGTTCATATACACTCCTATCGACGATGTGACGAACGACTTACTTTTGAGAAAGTTGACAGCGAAAAAACCACATGTCAAGGAGCTGGCAGAAGAACTACTGAAAGAGCCGTCCAGCTCTCAAGCCAACACCACTTCCCCCACGAGGTGCTGATATGTCCTCGGATAAGGACACAGAAGGGGAACCGACCAGCAGACCGAAGCTGGAAGACTCCCTCGAGACTGAGACGTGCTTCAACTGTGGCGAGAACGTCCCTTACGTCGTTTACGATGTCGACCACCACCGCCTCCCGGTAGCAGTGATATGGTTCGACGAAGGACACCCTGGTAGCAGATACGAACCACCAGAACCGGCCACTCTTTACGTCGAGTGCTTCAAGTGTTTTTCAGAGCGGTTCATAGTTGTACCTCGACTTTCCAAGATACACCACTGCCTCACTCCAAGTGAGGTTGCCAGAGCAATTGGAGAGCTAGAAGACGAGCTCAGGAGGGGCATCAAAAGGTTGCCAAGATACGGAAAGGAGTGCATGTGCTTCGAAAAACAGGTCCACGAGTTCGTCGAGGAAGAAGGGATCGCCAGAATCTGCCTAAACTGCGGAGGTTACGTACAGTAAACTCACAAAGCTAGAACACTAACGGTCTCTAGCTACAGCAGTCATAACGGTATTTTCACTGCAAACACAATGTTTTGACCGACCACGTAACCATTTTTTTCCACAAGAAACAATAAAAGTAACGCGCTTCACGCACATCCACACACAAATTGAGGTGACAACGCAGACTTACTCTTCCACTTGCTCCTCTCTCCTGTCCCCACCGACGAGGAGGTGGTTGGTATGGGCATAAGTAAAATCCGCAACTACAAGCCACACAGAGGCGTCCCGATTAGCAGGGACCTGAGTGCGTACGGAAAGCAGGTATACCTCGGCAACGGGCAGGGCTGCGACACGTTCTGGTTCGGCAACATCGAAGAGGCCAGAAAGTTCATAGACGCCTTTTACGACAGGATAGACGTCCACAAGAAAGGGCTGGGGCTGATACTCGAAGAGCTATGCAGGCGATGTCAGAACCACTACTCTCCCCACAGTAAAGAGTACAGGAAGTACAAGCCCTTCGCTTGCAGAAAGTTCAAGGAAGAGCTGACGACGAAAGCTCTTAAGGGCGTGCTACCATGAAGCAGGTAAAATTCTGCGATGGAGTAAGAAAATACACCCTAACGGCCTACGACGGCGGCGTCTGTATTGCCACCGAGTGCACTTTCTCCGGCTCACATTCCGAAATATTCCTGCCAAAAGCCCACTTAAAGGAGGTTACACGCTTTCTGACAGACGCTACACTGGCCACGAAACTGAAAACTCACTACGAGAATGCGGAAAAAGACGCTCCCAGAAGCGGCGAGGTCTTCCCCGAAGTCATAACCGCCCACGATTCTCTGCACGGAGTGAGTTTCGAAACCTTCGACGACTTGGAACTCGCCAAGACTTTCGCCGACTGCCTGAAAAAAAGCCTGAGCGAACGAGAGGTAGAGATATACACGCAAGTCGACGACGACAGAGGAGACAGAGTGTACGTAAGAGGACTACAGTGGGTAAACAGGACGGGAGTCTACGCCGTGGTCTGGAGATGACGAGACCAGTCTCCACCTCACCCCCCACGAGGTGGTGTCTATGTCCGCCGATAGTGGAAACCGGTCAACCAAAAACTGTCAACTAACTGTTAACAGTAAACTAAAAACCAACAATGGTAAATCGAGGAGAGAGAAGGTCAGAAACGCGATAAACACAGTCCTCGACCTCATCGAGAGAGAGAAGCTGGAGTACGTGGCCTTGGCGGTTTTCAGAGTGAACGGCAACAAGCCCTCGGACAACTGGAGTTTCTTCAACCGAATGCTCATGTTCGCCCACGGCACAACTGATGCAAGAGGATTCAGGCAGTGGCAGCAGGTTGGGAGGAGAGTGAAGAAGGGAGCGAAGGCGTTCCACATCCTCGTGCCAGTGTTCAAGAAGGTGCCAGTGAAGAGAAAGGAAGTGACGGAGAAAATAGAGGAGCTGAGGGAGGAGCACTGCAGGAAGAGGTGTGTCGTCGAGGGTTCAGAGGTACGAGGGCACTGCGGGCAGTGCTGGGTTGCAGATGAGATTCTAAAACTGAAAGAGGTAGAGGTATTTTACGTGGAGAAGCTCGTGAGATTCAAAGCGGCGCCGGTGTTCAGGAAGGAGGACACGGAGGGCGAACCACTGGAAGAGGACAAACTGCAAGAACAACTGAAGATACCCTGCGAGTTTCATGAGATAGTGGAGGAGCTCGGGCTGAAAGTCAGGGCAACGCCATTCGACGGCAGGTACTACGGGTGGTATTCTCCACACCGCAAGGAGATTGTCCTCGCATCTCCAGACCTACTGGTGTTCCTGCACGAACTCGCTCACGCGGTGGACGACAAGCTGCACGAGCTGAATGGCAGTAAGGAAGAGAGGGAAGTGGTGGCGGAGCTGTCGGCAGCGGTGATAGCGTACCTGCTGGGATACAAGGCGAACGTAAAGCACGTGAAGTACTACCTGCAGAACGTGAGTCCTCAGACGGTATACAGACTACTGAACAGGGTGGAGAGAGTGGTGGGATACGTGGTGGAGAGGACGAGGAGAGACCATCACACGACAAACTTGAACGAGAGCGTGAGTGCCACCACACCGCCAGCCCGCGTGGTGGTGTGATGAAGGTCGAAGTCCGCAGGATCGTGTTAGAGTGTAAAATCGACAGGAGCACCATAGCGTACTACATAGACCTACTGAACGAAAGCATACCACCGAGGTGAGAACACATGAAAGTGAAAACGCGGGCGTTTGCAGAACAGAACATGTACCTCGTAACTATGCACCTACCAAGCGAGCGCAGAATATCGAAATCGCTACCAAAGTACATCGACGAGTATCTGGCAGGAGGAGAGGAGATACGCCTAGTACGTGGCTACTTCCTCAACAAACTCCACAGGCTGAACGAGAAGGCGAGGACTGCAGCAACGAAGTACGGGGTAAGGGTAGACCCATCATGGTACCTGATGAGCGAGAGCGGCCTCAAAAAGTTCCTGAGAGATATCGACAGGGTGAGAGAAGAATACGACACATACGAGCAGATGCTCAACGACTTTCTGATACACGGAAAGTTACCCAAAATAGATAACGAGAGAGTAAAGCTGTACCCAGAGTACACGGAGAGAGTAAAGGAGTACCTCGCAGAGAGAGAGACTGAAGTGAAGCCCATCAAGATAGTGGAAGGGATAACGGTAAACATCCTACCGCTGCGCATCGACGAGAGTACGATAGCGAGGGTCGCCGACGAGAAGCTGAAGGCCGAGATCAGAAAGACCGCAGAGGAGATAAGAAAAAAGGTTGAGAAAGATGTCGAGGAGAGACTGGAAAATCTCGCGAAGAAGTTCAAGAACTTCAAGAGAATATCCAACCTGCCGAGCGTGAGAAAAGCCGTAGCGGAAGAGGTAGAAAACGTCAAAACGATCTGTAGCGAATACGGAATCGATATCCCGAAAGACATGGAGTACAAGATGGACGCCATGCTCGAAAGGTTCTACGGCAAAGTAACCGACCAAATGAGTAACGCGAGGGCGAGAGCCCTCGTAAAGAAGCTCACCGCGAGGTGAGTGGCGTGTGCATCGTCCACCACCTACTCCCCCTCCCCTACCGGAGGAGAGAACATGTGGACGAGAACGCTCCTGAGAAAGAGAAGCGCCCAGGTGAGCACGGTAGCGATCGTACCAAGCGACGACCCAAAAAGACTCGAACAACTCCTGAGAACCCTTGAAAGCGCAGGCTACAACACATCTCTCTGGAGCGTCCGTGGACTCTTCAGCGTCAAAAACGCCAAGAAGGACAGGGAGATCAGGTCAGAGTTCGGGGGTCCGATGGGTCTGGAAGAGGCTCTAAGATACGCGGACAGCACTTTCAGAAAGAGCGAGCACACGGCTCTCGTGATACTACCCGCAACGAGGAGCGACGTGCTCAACGCCTTCCTGAAGGACTGGGCCTTCGACTACGAGATATACGAGAGCGACTCGCTGGTAGTGGTGTTCGGATTCACGGAGCTGACCGAAGACGTGACGCGAAACGCCATAGTGATCGACGTACCCCTGTCCACTGAGGAGGAGAGGCGGGCACTCTGCGAGGAGATAGCAAACGACCTCGGCGTCGAATGGGACGAGCAGACCGTGGCAGCCGGAGCAGGACTAACGCTACACGAATTCGAGGCGGCACTGGTGGAATCCGTAGCGATCCGCAGAAAAATCACCGCCTCGCACATCACGGCGGTCAAGGTGGAGGTCGCAAAGAAGACTCGACTCCTGGAAATCGAGGAACCAAAGTTCGGATTCGAGAGGGTCGGCGGGTACGACGAAATCAAACTTTTCCTAAAACAGAACATCGTGAGGGTCTTCGAGGAGAGGGAGAGGGCGGAAACGCTGGCACTGAGACCACCGAGAGGTATACTCTTCTTCGGTCCCGGCGGTACGGGAAAGACGCTCTTCGCAAAAGCAATGGCAAGAGAGCTAAACCTGCCCTTTCTGAGGCTCAAAACCGAGAACATCGTCAGCAGGTGGTACGGAGAGACGGAGAGGTCGATGGCCAGGACCCTGAAGTTCGCGGAAGAGGTCGCACCGGCCGTGCTGTTCGTCGACGAGATCGACAGGTTCGGGAAAAGAGGACAGACGGGTGAACACGAGACGACGAGGAGAACCTTCTCGATACTGCTGGAGTGGCTGGGTGAGCAGGAGAGGAAGACGATAGTAGTCGCGGCAACGAACCGCCCACAGGATCTCGACGACGCCTTCGTGAGGGTCGGCAGGTTCGACTACATGATACCCGTGCTGCACCCAGACGCCGAGGCGAGGAAGAGCATACTGGAGGTGCACACGAGCGTCGCGAGGAAGGTACCGCTCGACGAGGACGTGGAGCTAACGGAGCTGGCAGAGAGGACGGAAGGTTTTAGCGGGGCAGAACTCGAGGAACTGGTGATAAGGGCCGCACGCGTGGCTTTCCGCAGAAATGCCGAGAAGGTCTGCTGGGACGACTTCGAGGAGGCGCTCGAAACGTTCAGGATAGACATGGCAGCGAGGGAGAGGCAGATCAAAGAGTACCGGCACCTCGCCAGCAGGTTCTGCAACGACCTGAGTCTGCTCAGAAACCAGCGATGACGCCACCCTTCCCCGGCGGTGGTAACATGATGTGGTCCGTCGAGAAAAACACCACGGTCCCGATCGGTTTCGAGTACAGCTACGACGGTCCCGACCGATTCAGACACGGAGAGCTGGTGGTGTACACCTCCCTTCGCGAGAGAGAGTACAAAGACAGAACGTACCTCGTAGCAGGCAAAAAGGTGGCGTCCGTCGGAGAGAGAACGTACACCACGGCTCCGCTGGGGAGTTTAGTACACGTAAACATCTCCTACGGCAGCAGAAGGAGGACATACGCCGAGTACGAGGGGTGGTTCGTCGTGGAGTACGGTGAGCACGAAGAGGAGCACGGAAACTTCAGGATAAGAACTAAAAACCTACAGAAACTCGTAAAACCCGACAAAGAACAACTCGCCGAAGCCGAAGCGGAGATCATAAACCACGGAACGCTGCCAAGCAGGTACGACCCGGTAAGGACCATCTACTTCTTCGCCAGAAGGTTCGGCGACGTGAGAGTGAACACCACGAGAGCCGACAGCCTCGCTACACAGATAGTCTTGGAACTCCTACGAAAGAGGCCAGAGATCATCGCAGAGCTCGGCTTCGACGTAAAAGAGGTCAGAAAAGCACTCGGCCACGCACCGACGATATCTCCAAGGGTGAGAGCTTTGAAAAAAGCGATGGAGCGAGACGCCAGTAAACGACGACTCACTCCCACTATCCCCAGTGGAGGTGGTGAGAGGTGAGCGTCGTCGTGTCAGCCAGCGTAAAAGTCCGAAACTGCACGCCGCAGATGCTGAAGGAGGCGGCAAAAATCCTGAAGCAGCGATACAGGGTCGAGGTTACGGACAGAAACATCGTCGTCAACAACATAACCGTGTACGCGAGAGACGGAGAGATCGTGGCAACCGCCGACAGCGACTACGTGACGAGGAGCGAACTACAAAAGACGCTCGACATCGTGAGGGACGCCGTGGTGGCGTCAGAACTCGTGAAGGTCGCAAACGCAATTGGTAAGAGCGTAAGCGTGAGGATAGGCAGCGAGGGCATCGCACTCGACATCGAGTGAGGTGACGCCCGTGACCGTAAGGATTAGGATCCGGAACGGAAAGATCCACGCCGACTTCGCAGGCTACGCAGGTGACAGCTGCGAGTTCGAAGCCAGAAAACTCCTGCAAGCCCTCTCGAAGTTCGAGGTCGCGGCACACGTCAGAAAGAAGGCGCGAGACGACGAGACAGAGGTGTCAGCGTGATCAACGCCTACATCTCGAACGGAAAGCTGCTGCTCACCGCTCACGCGGAACGACTCGAGAACCTGCTCGACGAACTTGAGCGCGAAGACACCCTCGAAGTGACGACCGAACTCCGCAGCCCATGTGGGTAAGCCCCAGTCGGCCATGGCCCTGTAAGACTTAAAAAACTGTAATTACTTTTTTAAAAGCTAAAAAAATAGTAATCCTTTTATATCTCAAACCACCAGCTACTCTAACCGAACCCGGCGACGGCGGTTGACTGTTCTGCGTCAAAAACTGACTCCGCACACGAGATAAGTGCACCCTGTTCTCGCCGTGGCATCGTGACGGAGTTAACGACAGGAGGTGATTTAGATATGGGTAACCTGTTCATCCCTCTCAAGACCATCTCAAAACTGAAAAGTGAGAACATCCCCCCGCAGATAGTACTGCCCACCCTGGCCCTCAAACACCCGCCGAACGTCTACGCCTCCAGGCTCTACAACGACACCAGCACCCCGGCGAGGTGTCAAAAATGATGGAAACGGAGCGGGAGAGAGTGATCGAAATTGAAAGGAACACCGAAACAGAAACCGTTCCAGACATGTGTCCAGAGTGCGGCGGTTCTAGGCTGATAATGGACTTCAGGAGGGGCGAGAAGTACTGCCAAGACTGCGGTCTCGTCGTGGACGAGATGTACATCGACCCGGGACCCGAGTGGTCATTCTACGAGTCCGCACACATCAGGAGAGTGAGGACCGGCCCGGCGATCAGTCACGCACTCCACGACAGGGGACTCTCCACGGAGATCGGATACAGCAACAAAGACGGTACCGGCAAAAGACTCGACGAGAACGCAAAGGCACTGGCCACGAGAATCAGGAACGCCCACAAGAAACAGAAAATACGCGGTTCGGCAGACAGAAACCTCGTCGCAGCCATGACCGAAATAGACAGGCTGGTGTCTTCCCTCGGCCTCCCTCCGAGCATAAAAGAGAGAGCCGCCACGATATACAAAAAAGCGTGGACACTGAAACTGACGAAAGGCAGACACTGTGACGCCCTCGCAGCGGCGTCGGTGTACGCGGCGGTGAGAGAGGCCGGCCTACCAAGGACGCTCAACGAAGTGGTGAAACTCTCCCACGCCAAGAAGAGGAACATCGGCAGAGCCTACAGGGCAATCGTACGGGAGCTCAACATAAACGCCAACCCGACCGACCCGTGGGACCTCGTCAGGAGGTACTCCTTCGCCCTAGAGCTAGACACCAAGACGAGAGACGAGGCAGAGAGACTCCTAGGCGAGGTGATAGAAAACAACCTGTCGACGGGCAGAGACCCACGGAGTCTGGTCGCGGCGGTGATATACATAGCGTCCCACCTGACGAAGAACGCGAGAACCCAGAGAGAGATCGCCGAGAAGGTAGGAGTGACCGAGGTAACCATCAGAAACCGCTACAAGGAGATAATCGACAAACTGAACATGAACCTGCTACTCTACTCCCGATGAGGGGTAGCATGAAGCTGACCATCATCCGCGACCCCTTCGTGGTCGCCGAAGTCCTGGGCGAACTCAAAATCAACCTCCGCAAACGAATAGACACGACCTACCTTCAGAGTCTCTTCTACCTGTTCGCCGATCGACTGGAGCTCAACTACGTGTTCAAGATCAAAAACGACGTCGTGTTCTCGAAAGCACTGGAAGAAGACCTCAAACTCCTCAGGGCCATCGGAACCAGCCTGCTACCCCGAAAACTCGTCGACAGCACCACGACGAACGCCATCAAGACGTCAGCAGAACACTTCACCGAAGCGGAACTCACCACGCTCGCAAAAATTAAGGCAGAGATGGACGGCATCGCTCCCAATTACCTCACCAGAAGGAGAGAAAGCCTCGAAAAGTGGTACCAGTTCTGCAGCAGGATCGGTGACCAGAACGTCAGAACACCCCTCGCGGAGACACCGATCCCCCGGTGAGGTGTCAAACGTGTCAAACGTGAGTGAAGACGTCCTCTCCGTGATGGAGGTGTTCACGCACGACAGGTTCCCGAGGGAAGTGGGGAAAAAACTCCCAAGAGGTTTCGTGAGAAACCTCTACGTCACGAACGTCGAAGAACTGACGTCCTTCGCGCTGGAAAACGAACAAAACGCGAAAGACCGCTTCGTCACGGTTTACAGCTTCGACGGCAGTTTCGAGAACGGAAGGATGTGGGACAGGGACGCCGCAATCATCGACCGGCTCTTCATAGACATCGACAGCGACGACCTACGCGTTTCGCTCGCCGAAACGAAGAAACTCGTAAGGAAGCTCCTGAACACCTCCATCGTCCCTCTGGTCATGTTCAGCGGCGCAAAGGGGTTCCACGTGCACATCACGTTCGAACCGGTGAAGCTGAAAATACCTTCATCACTGAAAAGGTTCGGAGCACACGTCGTAGCCAAGTACTCCCTGCAGCACGCAGACCCCTCGGTCTTCGAGAGGGCCAGACTGTGCAGGCTCCCACACACGATCAACTCCAAAACCAACCTGAAGACGGTGCTGGTACACCCGAAGAAGCTGCTGAGCATGACCGTGGAGGAAGTGATAAGGCAGTCGAAGGCAAACGTCTCCGAGTTCGAAGAGCCGAACTACGCAGACTGGGACTACGACCTCACGGTCATAGACGAGCTCGCCGCAGAAGAACTGGAGCAGGGGGGGAACGCAACGAACGGTCCAGTCCAAGTTTCGGGCTCCCCACCCACGGACGAGGCAACCACGAAATACGGCGAGACGAGCCCGTTCTTCAGAAGAAAGAGAATCGCAGAGTACATCCTCGCAATGCAACAGTACGGACAACTGACCCGAGATCCCGCCATCGCAAGAATACACTCCAGATCAGAGTACTACAAAGAACACAGAAACCCGGGAGGACTGGAGCACATCGCGAGGGTGTACCTCGTCAACCTGCTCATCGAGGAGGGGTACAGCGACGAGGAGATACACGCAATCTTCCGGTTCGCCAGCGACTACAACTACGATACCACCCAGAGGTTCATCGACTACAACAGACGCAGGAAGATTGCGACGACGGTCAGAACGCCGGTCCCTCAGCCCGCATAGCCCCGGTGAGGTGAGCAGATCATGAAAGAAAGAATAGAAAGTATCGCCAGAGAAATGTGTAAGAAGTACGAGGTAAACGAGGAGGAGGTCAAATCCAAACTGACCCTGCTCATCGCGGAGTACAAAGTCCCAGAGAAAGAAGCGGTAAAGGCAATAGTCAACCAGATCCTGAAGGACAGAGAAACGAGCGTCAAACCGATCGACACAAAACTGGACGGCCTCGAAACTCTGCACGAGGGCGAGCTCGCCAACGTCACGGTAAGAGTGGTCAAAGTGTACGAAGGTGACGGTAGGAGACCATCAGCGGCACTCGTCGGTGACGAGACCGGAATGTGCAGGGTGGTCTGGTGGTCCAGAAACAACAAAGTTTCACTCGAGAACAACAAATGTTACAGAATTGAGGGAGCGAGGGTCGTCGAGTTCAGAGGGCGAAAAGAGCTCCAGATACTCGAGACGACGAACACGGAAGAAGTGGACGTGAAGATAAAACTACCGGACAACAAAACGGAGTTCACGGGAGTGATCGTCGACACCTCCAGAAACAGCGGACTCATCCCCACATGCCCCAAGTGCGGAAGGCACGCCCCGAAAAAGAGCTGTCCCGAGCACGGCAAAATTAAGCCTACCATCACGTACAAAGTCAGACTCACACTCGACGACGGGGAGAGGTGCATCAGCGCACTGTTCAACGACGAGCTCGTCGAGAAACTCACCGGAATAAGCAAAAAGGAGGCGCTTCAGATGGCAAAAGCGGAGCTGAACCTCGACGTGGTGAGGGAGAGGATAGACGAAGCCCTGTTCGGGAAATACATCACCGTAAAAGGCAGGAAGATAAGGGACACGATACTCGTCGACGAGTTCGAGTTCGTCAAGGACGAACCCACAGAGACGCAGGAGTACGAGATAGAAGAAGAGGTGATCGACTTCACGGACCTCCTGAACGACACCGACTCCCCGACCGACGAACTAATCAGCATTCTCGAGGACGAAGAGAAACAAATCACAGAGGAGAGGTGACAAAAATGCCGAAGAGACAAACCGCAAAGAGGCTGTTCATAACAGAGATCCTCAACACCCACGAACAGGTCGAAAAGGACGGGACGAAGTTCGCAATTACGCCCCTGGGGGACGAAGTGAACAGGGTGTTCCTCGTGGCAACGATCCTCGAGTGCCGCGACAACGGAGAAACGATAAGACTGAGACTCGCGGATCCGACAGGAGGAATGTCCGTCTGGATCTCGAACAAAACACCGGAGCTCCAACAAAAAGCGGCCGAACTCGCAGAAGAGTTCAGCCTCGTAGCGATAAGCGGAAAACTCAGAGTCGTAAACGAGACCTTCACCACGGTCCGCGTTGAAAAGATAGGAAAAGCGGACGAGACGACGAGAAGATTATGGGTCAGGGACGCCGTGAGGAGGGTCAAGAAACTCCTGAACAACGCAAAGGACGAAAACTTCGCAAAAAGAATGGAAGAACACGTAAGAGAGATCGAGATGGCCGAGCAAACGGCATAAGGTCTTCTCAACCACTCCACGGTTGTTTTTTTTGTTTATCATCTCGCCGAGGTGTGTCTCTCTACCGTTTCGAGTACCACCTACGCACGCACGAGTAATTCACGTACGCCGCCCTCGCCGGCAACCAGGCAAAGAGGAGTCCGAGAACCTTGTAACCGTGAATAGGATAAAACCAGGCCACGAGTGTCGTGGCAACGGCACCTAAAGCCACTGTGGCGACGAGCCTGAGTTTTGCGAGCCTTCTCTTCCTCTTACTAACGTTCTCAGGTGGATCAGGTGTCAACACTGAGTTAAGGACGAAAGCCGTAACGTAACAGGCCTTCTTCATTATACCCTCCAACGTGTAACTCATCTCCGCATTGTCGATGACCCAATCTACTCTACTCCAGTCGTTCGTAGAGTCCACCAATCCATCGTGGATCTGAGGATCGGCAATAGGTTCGAAGGAGAACTCCAGTTCTTTCTTGTAGTGTCTGCCTCCAAGATGCAACACGAGGCCGCCAAAGCTCCTGTCCTGCAAGTAGTGGATAGCCCTACCAGCATTGTAGCCCGCGCTGTAAAGTTCTCCCTTCCTGTTACACTCCCTCGCCCTGGCAACGTACTTCCTTATGGCGTTCTTGGAGTAGTCGTGGTGGCCGAGGGGGTCGAGGGGCGTCTCATTAAAAGGGTCGAGTATACCGTCCTCGAGCCCCGCAAGAAACTCCTGCGGCAGGTTGGCGCCACACTGAACCATATTCTGCACGACCGCCAGCGTAATCCGAAGGTGGTCGTCCGGCTCCACGTTTTTCTCTTCGACTCTTTCACATATAAGTATTGTGAACTGGATCGCGGCCGAACCAGAGGCGGCAACTCACCTCTTCCCCGTACTCATCGAATTTTCTCCGTCTCTTCCCACGCATCGTCTAACAGCTCAAGAACCCCTACTATCTTCCCCACTTGCTCCTTTACGACGGCGTCCCACTCCGGCGAGAGCTTAAGTTCACCTGTCAGGACGATGGCGGTCAGAGGGTTCCTTATCCCGTCTATCAGCCTGACGATTTTCTCCAAATTTTTATTTAGCTGCCCCTGAATCTCCACTAGCCTGACTGCAAAAGATACGTCCTGTGCGAGTGCATCCAGCAGCTTTCTCTCCTTCTCCGACAGCACCCGCGCCGCGTGGATCTCAATGTACCCTATCTCCCTGCCACCCACCACCAGCGGCAGCCTCACGACATCGCCAGAATTGTCCGGCTCCCCTGCCGAGTGTCTCACACCCCTTATACACACTTCCACACACCTAAAGTCATCCACGGCCAGTAGAGTCTCCCCAACACCCTTTACAATTTCTCCCACGGACGGAGCCCTCAGAATCACCCTCCCCACATCCTTGATGGTCTCACACAGCCGTTGCGTCCAGACTTCAGAAGAGATGTCGACGGCCACGACGAGACACTTAACCTCATCTCCCTCTCGAAGAGGACAGTAGACCGTGTGAAAGTGAATGTGGTCCCTACTCTCCCTCACCGCAATTGATTCTCCCCCCTCAATTGCACGCGTTATTCTGCCCATCCTCTCCTGGGCGACACTCTCGTCAAACAGCTCGAAGACTGACTTTCCAATCGGGTTGGTACCTATCTTCGCTACCGCCGCCGGATTGGCGTCTTCAACCGTCCCGTCTGCACGGACGACGAGGATGGAAACTGGCGCGTTCTCGAAGATGGCTGTGTACCTCCTCACGACGGTGTTCACCGCCTTCAAGAACGTGCGGAGTTCGTCTTCCAGTTTAACCACCTCACCTACGAGAGCGTCTCAGCCACGCAGAACTTACCTTCGACATGTACTTATGAACCTCCTTTCCATATAAGTCCTCCTCTCAACGGTGGCCCTAGCGGCAACGCTAATATATTCACGCGTCCGGAAAAAGATCATGGGAAAGCTGCTGCTCTCCAACAACGCCGACGAGGTTCTCATAAACTTCCTAAGGGACAGAGACAAGATCTTCAGGAAGCTGGGAGTAAGGATTCTCGAAGACGGCAGACCGGCAAAAACAGATGAAATCTATGTGGGCAGTAAAATCGAGCTGGAGTCCCCAAACTTCAGAAACGCCCCAGACGTATCGCGGGTAGTAATGGAGCTCACCCCCGACATGAGGTCGGAGTTTTTCTACCTACTGCCAAAACTCAGACCCTTCGTTTCCTACGAGTACACTCCCTTAGGCTCGCACCTCTGGCTCCACGCTGAAGAGAAAATTGAGCGTGTTCGCCTAACTTGCCCGTTCTGCGGAGCGGAAGGAGAGTACGCACTCTCACAGTCCGGGGTGATCTATCCCGACATCTGCGAGTGCGGAGTCAACGTGTCTGTCGATGTGTCTGACGGACTGAACTTCTCGGTTACCGGGATAGCAGACTTTGGCGTAAGAGGGAAGAGAGTAAAAGCAGGAGTTGTAGAGTACTCAGCCGCTAAACTGGAAGGCGTTCCGAAGAGTTTCGAAGAGAGACTCATCGACGTGCTCCATACGCCCGAGGCGGGGACAGATGGGCCGCTCACATTGCCGGCAAAGGGCGACAGCCCGCTCCATACGGGTGCTCTTACCGGAAAAACACCGGAGAACTGCCACCTCAACTACCCCGACGATTCCCTCTACGATGGGGCAGTTTACTTCACCAAAAGAGAGAAACCGCTCCATCGAGAGTTGTGTGTCGTCTTTTACAGAAAAAACTTCGACAAAGAGAGACTCCTCATTGCGGAATCCGCTTCTCCTCTAATAGTGAGCAAAATCAAGGCAGTTTTCCACAGGCTGAAAGACTCCCAACTCTCCGTCCTGGTTGACGGTAAAGAGGTCGAAGACCCTTCGAATCTCGTACCGGGGGTAGCTATCGAGATTGCGTCAGAACTGTTCATCCCGCAGGGAGAAAAGATGGTGCTGCCCGTACAACTCGGTGATCTTCCCCCAGACAGCCCCTTCTTTCTCCTCGACCCACTCCTCGACATTTCCATTACCGACGACGGATTTATAACATTAGAACCTGCAGAACTACATGAAGCGACCCTGAAATGTCCGTTTTGTGGAGAAGAAGAGACGTATCTTCTTTCCAGCCAGAGCGATGAGACGTATCCTTCCACGTGTGACTGTGGAGCCATGGTGTCGGCAGTCGATTTCGTGCCTTTACCAGAAATCAACGAGGAGAGCCTTGAAAAGTTCCTGAACAGAGTGGTGGAGAAAACAGAATACGGCGAAGCTCTCTCACCTGTAGAGGAGAGCATACTGTCACAGCTCGATAAAGGCTACATAGTCGAAAAGAGAACGGTCGAAGGTGTGGAGTGGATAAAAGTCAAAAAACTCACCGAGAGGGCGAGGGGAGTACCATATCCGTGCCTCAACTCCATCGTCGTACCCACGACCGTGTGGTTGACAGACCTGGGCCACTGCTGGATAGCCTTCGAGAAAGACGACGTGGAATACGTCACCCCACCCTAATCCTTTTTTCTCCCGAAGTCGGAGACGGTGAGAAAGTACTTTTATAAGAAGCCGTGATATGTAAGGTACGAGATGAAAGAGGTCATTAGCGCGTCCGAGTTGGAAGAGTACATTTACTGCCCCGTGGCGTGGTACATGCACAGAAGCGGCGTGACGCCAAAATCCACGAACATCGGTAGGGGGATACTACACCACGGAGAAGAACAGAGAAAAATTCTGAAGGCTCGCCGAAACCTCGAATCCGCAAAAAAAGTGTACTACGCCGGCGTGGCCCTTCTCGTACTCGCCCTAATCTTTCTGCTGGTGCGACTATGGACTACCTGATCGTCCTAGCCACCGTCGGAGGAGTACTACTAATTGCATACGCCCACCACCTGAAAAAATCTGCCGAGAACAGTAGCACTGCCAACATTGTGTACATGGATCTTTCGAAGTTCGTCGTCAGAAAAAGCGGCGTAGGCGGTTTACCCAGCGATGTCCTCTTCTCACGCAAGCTAATGCTCAAGGGTAAACCCGACAGAATTGTCCTAGAAAAGGGACACTACGTCCCGGTCGAACTGAAGAGTTCCAAAAGACCGGCGAGCCCGTACCCCGGACACGTCATGCAACTCGCGGCGTACTGTGCACTAATCGAAGAGGTGACCGGAAGGAGAGTTCCACACGGCTACATCCAATACGCGGACGGGGAACCATTTAAGATACTCTTCGACGAACGCCTGAAAACAGAACTGATAAACACACTCGACGAGATGAGACTGGCTCTAAGAACTGGAAACGTCAGGCCCACGAGGAACAAGAGAAAGTGCGAGAACTGCTCGATGGCTTATCGTTGTCCAACATCGCGTAAGCGTATAAACACCTAACTGTATATACACTTAGACAGATGAGTGTACAAACAGGGAAGTCGACCACGTAACACACTTTTACTTTTCGAGTAGATTTCAAGTGATGCTCCCAGAACTCGATAACTGGTACCTCTACCTCAAACACCGCTCCCCCTCCACGGCGAGGACGTACCTTCGCGCACTGAACAGGTTCTGCAGCGAGTGTCGCGTAACTCCCAGAGAGCTGCTCACCATGGATGACAGCGATGTCGTGTCCCTCCTCACGGACTTCGTCAATAGAAACGGGGGTAAGGAAGGCAGCATCCGCCCCGTAGTTTTCGCCGTGAAGAACTGGTTGAAGTTCAACGGCAGGCCCGTTTACGCCAGGATCCGGACTCGCGATAACGAGACCACTCCAACGAGAGAGATTGTTAAAAAAGTACTCGCCGCCGCTCCCACCAGGACGAAAGTGATACTCTCCCTGATGGCATTTTCCGGACTCGCGATAACGTCAATCTGCAATGTCGACGGTACAGATGGATTGAGGCTCGGCGACATCCCAGATCTCGACATAGAAAGAACGAGGTTCGAGAGGGTTCCGGCACAGATCGTCGTGAGAGACGAGCTCAGCAAAAGAGGAGAGTACACAACATTCGCAAGTCGACAAACGTGCGGCTACATCCTGTCTTACCTCCGGATCAGAAAGAGCGACGGAGAAGCGCTAAACGAGAGTTCCCCCCTCGTAGTGAAGCGGAAAAGAAGGTTCGTCAATGCCGCATACGCCAGTAAGCTCGCGTCTGACGCCATAAGACTCGCAGGTTTCACCTTCCCCCCAAACGCCCTCCGCCACTACTTTGAGTCGCAGTTACTAAGAGCGGTGAGTTCGCGCCTCGTCCCGAGAGAGTACGGCTCATGTTGGATGGGACACGAGAAGATGGATTTGTCCTTTGACGTCATCGAAGACATGAGGAGCAAGTTCGACTACATGGCCAGGCTGTACCTCGAAACCGCACAAAGTTGACCCCACCCTTACGGTATCCTGCCCAAGCTTCTCTCCGCGAGACACCAGCGTTCGTCGGAAAGGTTTATTTACTCACACGGTGATAGTAAACTATCACGGTGATAGTATGTACTTCGACCCGAGGACCTCAGGGTGATCCTGAGCGGGTCGGAGGTGGGACTACTCTACGACTTTTTAGGAACGAACGACGCGCGTGCCCCCCTCTACGGCAGGTACTTCCACGAGATAAAGCTGAACAGGTTCAGCCACTCGGAGAGCGTGGCCTTTCTGACGAAAGGTTTCGAGCAAGTGAACATGGAGGTGCAGAGAGAGGTGATCGAGTACGCCGTGGAGAGGTTGGACGGGGTAGTCGGCTGGCTCGTGAACTTCGGCTGGAAGAGCGTGCAGACCGGAGAGGCGACGACGAAGTCAGTCGACGAAGTACTGGAAGAGGCGGGGGAGCTCGCACTGGACGAGTTCAAGTCGTTCCTCGAAAAACACGCTCCCGCAGACCGGAGACTCGCCGAGGTCGCAAAGGCCATCGCGAGCGGAAAGAACAGGTGGTCGGACATAAAGAGAGCTCTGGAAAGGAGCGAGAGGAGAGAGATACCCGACATGTCCTTGTCGAGACTCCTCAACACCCTCCTCAAGGCCACCTACATCGAGAAAACAGTGGAGGGGAGAAACGTTCAGTACAGGATCGTGGATCCAGTACTGGAGCACGCTCTCAGACGAGAAGACTTCCACGCGTAGTCACGGAAGTCCGCCACCTCTTCAGACACACCTGACTCCGTCGTCCGCAATCTGGCTTTTCCTTGGAACAGTTGAAGTGACTGAAACCACGAAAAATGGAAACGAAGAGAACCCACGTCGGGGAGGGACTTAATTTTTCGATTTTATATTACTACTTCTTTCTTTCAATCCCAACTGGGAGGACTTGACGTCATTCCTTGACCTTCTCCCTTATAAACTTTTCCGACCGGCCCGGTCGACGACGCGCTTGACCATCCCGAAGCCCATGCTGTTGCGTCTGCCGAACCCCACCTGGTACCCCAGCCTGATCAGCTCCTCGTCCCCCTCCACCTCGAAGTACATCTCGACGCACCTGTGCATCGCGTTGCCGACCCTCTTCAGCTTCCTCTTGGGCTCCCTGAGCGGCGTTATCCTCTCCACGCACCCGTCGGGATCCCTACCGTACAGTGCCCTGTACTTGTTCTCGAGGTTCCTCGAGACCAGCTCCACGAACCCCTCGTCCTCCGGCGTCAGCCACACCTCCCTGCCCCCCGCGGTGTACGAGACGATCACGGGGCTGAGGGTGTAGAACCGCTCCCTCCTCCCGATCCTCTCCGGCTCACGCACCACGTACACCTGCAAAACCGGCAACCTCGCCCTTCCGACCACGACCTCCCCCGCCTCCAGAACTCCCCTCACGAAGTTGACGAACACGTCCTCCCTGGCGGTGGAGAACTGCAGGTGCGCCATGTCGCCCAGCACCTCCATGCGGTCGCCCCTGACCCTGAACCTCCTCCCCGGTATCATCAACTGACTGAAGGTGTACAGCTTGTACCTCCCGCTCCCGTGCAGTCTGGAGCTCCACTCCCCGTCGACCCTCTCGAAGGTGCGGTATATCCACGAGGCGAGCAGGTACTGGTGGTCCATCGGTATCACGGTCCCCGGAACCACGGAGAGCTCGACGTCGACCCTCATCCCACCACCACCGGTCACGGCAACTCCCTCAGCTCGTGAAACTCCTTCAGCAACCTCAGCTCCTCGTTGATCTCCCTGACGATCCTTTTGATGTTCTTTCTCTTCCTCTCGAGCCTGTGCCTCATCACCCTGACGTAGTCCTTCCAGTCGCCCCTCTTCGTCCATTTTTCTCTAAACTCTTCGAGAGACATCTCCCCCTTCCTGACTTTCTGATAGTCGTCGTAAACTCCACTCTCGCCCTTCTTAGACCCCCACTTTGCGTAGAATTCGAGCAGCTCCATTTCACCATCTACCACCTTCAACCAGTCCTCGATGAACTCCCTCTCCTTCATAGTAAGGATCCAACACTTTCTCATTAGATAATGTATTTCAGGACAGTTTATAAATTACAACTATTTGTAATAGTGATTTTGAGTGAATTATAATTGAGTGCTATATGCTATGACGCCCGAGATTCTTATCATCCCATCCAGCCTTTTTCAACCCTTCCAAAATCTTTCTGTGAAGCACAGGTGTCAGCGTTTTATCGACAATGAACCTCACGACATCGTCAGGAGTGTAGTAGGCACCTTTCATTTTTTGTTCGTTCGTCCCGGTTCCCGAGATGAAGTTGATGGTCTTCTCGAATATATATCCCAAAATATCTGGATTGATACTATCGCTATTACTACCGCTAAGTGTGAAGGTATACCTCTCGATAATGTTGTCTATAACCAGAAAAAGACCGTCGTTCTCCACGTAATAACTCCTCTCATTTTTTAACATGTGCTCCCCTATTTCGACCCGCTTTTTCTTTTATTTTCTTCTTTTGTTTACCCATTCACGACACCTTTGGAAACATCGAATTTCCAACCGACCTCACACGAGCTCCACCCGTTTCTCGTACTTCGTGCCCTTCAACGTCTTACAGAGCTCTCTATCCAGCGTGATGAGTTTTGCCTCCAGTTCGACTGCGAGAGCAAGAAAGAGAGCGTCGTAGACCGTCACACCGCAACTGATTGCGAGGTCAAAGGCCGCACTCAGAACCTTTTTTGCGTCGACGACCTCGCAGACTCCATCAACGAAGTCGATAGCCTTTTCTAAAGCTCGTCTAACGAGAGCTGCATCTTCTCCGTAAATCCTAACCCTCTTCCACGCAGCGTTGGCAACCTCTGAATAAATCTGGCTAACGGTGTATCGCTCAGGAAATCTCATAACGACTTCCTCAGCCCTCTCGGACGCGTCCTCTCTAAAAAACAAGGCAACCACAACGCTTGAGTCGAGAACGGCTTTACCGTCCATCTCTATCCTCCCTGATCAGCTTCGCAGCAGAAACGCTGCTTT
Source organism: Archaeoglobus neptunius (assembly GCF_016757965.1). NCBI lineage: Archaea > Methanobacteriati > Methanobacteriota > Archaeoglobi > Archaeoglobales > Archaeoglobaceae > Archaeoglobus > Archaeoglobus neptunius. The sequence goes on from NZ_JAEKIW010000013.1 coordinate 43,910, forward strand.
TCATCCTGTTTCTCAACTCTCTCCCTTCCATAAGCAACTTCTTCGCATATTCATCCCGCACTCTCCTCTCAATGAATCGCCTTATTTCATCCTGCCAGTTGACGTCGACACCCTCCATCATCTTCTTGATCTCCTCGGGTATTCTCACACTATATACGACTTTCGTCATCAACCTTAGTTGTCTCTTACCGTAAATAAACGTTTCTCCACTTTCTCACCTACTCCACGGAGCTTCAGCCATCAATTCCAGTTCTCAACACATCCATGAGTTTGGTAGCCCCTTTTGGGTTCGTTCATCCAATTGCGCGAGCGAGAGGGGGTTCACAGATGTGGCGATCCTTGCAGTTGCGGAAAAACATGGAAAACTTGCCACATACGATAAGAGACCCAGATGAAAACATAAGCCAAGAGCCGAGTTCCGAACCTTTTTACATCCGTTACAAATTTTTGTAATACGTTTTCCAGATTTTCAAGTACGGAATAGGGTAATTTACCAGACACTACTATCGGGAAAACTTAAATACGGTCGAGGAGAGTGTCTGCATGGACCTTGAGAGGTGGGTGTTCTCCCTGAGGTCCCACAGTTTAACCACGGCGAAGGTGTACTCCAACGCCCTCGACAGGTTCTGCGAGTTCGCGTCGATCACTCCCCGGGAGGTGGTCGAGGATGTCGAGAGGACGGAGAGGGCGCTCGTGGAGTTCGTGAAGCGACACCCTGCCAGCAGTGCGAGAGCAGTATACTACGCGGTGAGGAGCTGGCTGAGGTTCAACGGGGTCGAGATGAAACTGAAACTGAGGTTCGACGTCGAGAGCAGGGTGGCTAGGGAGGAGGCGGTTCCCAAGCCGGAGGACGTGAAGAAGCTCATCGACTACGCCCCGCTCAAGACGAAAGTGGTGATAGCGCTGATGGCCTACGCGGGCGTGAGGCCGGAGGTCATAGGCAACCACGACGGCAGCAACGGTTTGAGGGTGGAGGACCTGCCGGAACTGTCTCTCTATCCCGACCCGAAGTTCCTCGTCACACCCGCGAGGGTGGTGGTGAGGCCGTCGCTGAGCAAGGCGAGGCACCAGTACTTCACGTTCCTCAACGACCGCGCGTGCGAGGTGGTGGAGAGGTACCTGAAGAAGAGGGGAAACGTCGAACCTGCAGAACCACTCGTGGAGGGTAAGAACGGCGAATTTCTGAAGACGGGGTCTATAAGCACGGCCGTCAGGAGGGTGATACGGCTCTGCGGGTTCGAGTTCAGGCCCTACGCCCTGCGACACTTCTTCGACACGTACATGCTCATGGCGGAGGGTGCGAGGATAATCCCGAGGGACTACAGGGTGTTCTGGATGGGTCACAGGGGGGACATCGAAGCAGTCTACACGACCAACAAGAACAAACTTCCCCCCGAGCTTGTGGAGGACATGAGGAGTAAGTACGAGAGGGCCAGCGAACTGCTCCTGCAGGAAAGGGGGAGGGAAAGGGAGGAGGCAGAACCAACGCAGAAGGTCGTGAGCTGCGAGGAAGTGGACGGGTACCTCGAGAGAGGCTGGGTCTACGTCACGACGCTGCCGAACGGGAAGGTCATCGTGAAGCGACCCTGATCTGGAGCAAAGCTTGCTATTCTACGACCTCGAAAAAAGCCCTGAGAACATTTGTAATCCTCCTCCCCCTGTCCGTAAGCCGGTACATATCTTGACTTTTCTCCACGATAGCAAGCTCTTGCAGAGCCCTCAAACGTTTGCTCAAAGCACTCGGATTCAGTCGGGATTCGAACACTAACTGAGAGAACCTGCGAGGCCCCTTTTCAAGACTCCGAAGTACGTCACTCACACCGCTTCTACCTAGAACCTTCAGAACCCCCTGGACCTCCGGATCCCCAAAGAAGGGTTTCGCGTCAAGTGAACATTTCCTCATCTCCACCCCCTCTCTCCAAGTTTTTAGAGGGCGAGAGTGAAGTATCTACTACCAACAGGGAAAAAAACATTTCTGACTCTCGTGACAACACAATTCATCCCAACCAAAAAGACTCCCGACCTGTATTTGTGTATAAACACATAAACGCTTAAACACCAAGACGTTTAGACAGACACACACCCCTCATTTCCAGTCGAGACCCGGGAGAGCGTGCACCCTCACAAACGACACAGAGACACCACGAATCCTCATGTAAGGCGTGCCGACTGTAAATAACGAGAGCGAAAACACACGCTATATTATGAGGTACGCACAACCACCAAGCTCGTATCGCCCGTCAGGCGGCCCAGCCCCATACGGGAAGAAGGCACCGTTTGTAGCATCGAAGACGAAAACCTCACCGTCGTAACTCACGAGAACATTGAACGTGTGCGGGGAGACATTATTGCAGTTATACACAATCCCGACCGCGGTCACACCGCGTTCCGAGGCAAAAGCCTTAAACGCGATAGCGTAGTCGTCACAGTCGTACAGATCTTCTCTGTACTCCTTCTTGGTCGACAAAAAGGCCGCCGCCAATTTAGACAGGTTCGCCACATCCGTAGTTGCATACTTCCTATCGAGAAGGCCGTAATTTTTGGGGACGATCTCGCTCACGAGTTTTTCAACCGCTCCACTCGTGAGTGTGTGGACGGGAAAATTAGGAGGTGGCGTAGATACTGTTTGAAGAGGGTGATACGTAGCCTCGTAGACCGCCAGTGCTGCGCCGACCGCCACAGCGTACACGAGTGGAAAGAATAGTACGACATCCCTCTTTCTCATAACCTTTCCTTAACCGATTTTATTTTAAAAGTGTTCATGCAAAAACACGACCCCTCGTTTCCAGTCGAGGGAGTGTATAAACACATAAACGCTTAAACACCAAGACGTTTAGACAGACACACACCCCTCATTTCCAGTCGAGAACGGTGCGAGGACGGGAGGAGTGCATTCGACAAGAAATGAGGGGTTGCAGTGGAAATGTAGGAAATGAGGTTAGACTTATATACGACCGCAATAAATATCGACTATGGGTGACGATGGCTACAACTTCATGAAAAAACTGCTGAAAAGTGAATCCATTCTCATGAGAAGACCTGAGGTGTTCCTCGAAAGCTACATCCCTCCACGTATTCTCGGTAGAGACAGACAACTCGAAGAACTGGCGTTCTACCTGAAATACGTCACGAGGGGTGTGCAACACCCACACATCATCATCCACGGTAGACCGGGCGTGGGAAAGTCCGTAGTCGTCCGATACGCACTCAAAGGCGTGAGCGAGTTTCTCGACCGTGAAGTTTCGGACACGTCCTACAAATACTCGTACGTCCTGTGTCGAGACCACCGTTCAGAGGGAAAAATTCTGGAGAAAATAATAGGAGACATTACCGGTGAGGAGGTCAGTTTCGTCGGGCACAGCATCAGCAAACACTACAAAGAGCTGAAAAACGCCGTCGAAGAGTTTGGGGGGACGGTAACAATAGTCCTCGACGAGGCTAACCTGATGACGCGACCGAACGATGTGCTGTATAACCTATCCAGGTTTTCGGTGGACAGGGGGGGCATCTCCATCATATGTATAACCAACTCCGCGACGTTTTTGGACAACCTGGAGTCGTCCGTTCTTTCCAGTTTATCCCCCGCAAGGATCGTTTTTCCGTCGTACACGTCACCCGAACTGGAGTTGATACTCAAGGACAGGGCCAGGGAGGGACTCTACCCGGACGTCCTCGAAGACGGCGTGATCCAGTACTGCGCCGCCGTAGGGGCTCACGAGGACGGAGATGCGAGGAGGGCAATTGCCCTCCTGAAGCTCGCCGTCATGATCGCCGAAAGGGAGAAAAGCGACATCGTCACCGTTGAACACGCGAAGAAAGCCCTAAAAGAACTTGAGAAAGACGTTATCGGACAAACGGTGATAAAACTACCCCCCCACGAAAAGATCGTTTTACTGTCCATAGCGAGCCTCTCGAAAGTTCTCTCGGAGGTATACGGCCAAAAAGACGTGAAGGTTACGACCGGACAAATCTACGGTATGTACCAGAGTATCTGCAGGAGTATTGGCGTGTCCCCACTCACCTTGAGGAGGGTGGGAGATTTCATCAGGACGTTGAGCGAGCTCGAACTCATCGACACCGTGAAGGTTCACAGAGGTAGATACGGTCTGACGAGAACCGTCGTGTTGGGAGGCAAACCAGAATACTACATCCAGACGATACTCGAAGACCAGAGATTCAGTTTTCTGACGATAGACGAACTTCACAACATGGCCGCCAACTTCAGGAAGTGATCCTCAAGCTCTCCTCGAGGAGTTCCTTAAGAACCTTAGCGTCGAAGAGGAGCGTGTACGTTCTGCTCGTTCTACCTCTCATTTTCAATATGTCCATGTCCACGAGCGTTCTCAAGGCTTTTTTGGCCTTTTCCATCGTGATGTCTTCGTTGAAGACGTTCATGTACTCGCTGACGATTTTCGGAACCTTCTGACTGGACTCACCTTCGAGGTTGAGCTTCGCTACCACATAGAGGACCTTCTTTGAACTGGGATCAAGCGATCTGATGATTACATCGTAGACATCCATTGTTCGGAATGTTTACATAGGAATTGATAAGATTTTTTCTTCTCTGAACCTTCCTTATTTTGTAAATTGAAAAAAGGTAGCAAATAGCACACTTCCAAGATACATATCTTTCAGTTTCTCGACTGGAAATGAGGGGTGTGTCTCCCCCACCGAATGTGTGTCTAAATGTATGTATGTATAAGCATTCTTACAATTAAGCGTACATACACTAAGAGTAAACAGCCCCGCTTAAAGTGTCAAATCACAAAAATTGAGAGTTTACAACAGATCGCTACGCCAAGGGATCAGGGCAAAATTCTGGGAAACTTCCTCAACAAGAATTTTCTCGTGTCTTCGTCCCACTCTTCCCATTTTTCCTTGAACAGTTGGTTGACGAGGCCCTCCACTATCTGGGACATGTTTTCCTCCTCGACTATAGCAATTGCTGCGAGCCTGTCTCTCGCTACTGGGTCGAGAGTGAAACCTACGAGTTTCCTCTTCCTCTTCTGTTTGGGTCTCTTCTCCTCTCCTTCCACTCTTTCGGGAGGTTTTCTTGTTTCGGGGGCTTCAACTTTTGGCTTCTGGTCGATCAGGGAGGTGATCAGGTCAGCCTTCTTTTTCTTCACCTTCTCGTCAAGCTGCAGGTCACCCACAGTATCACCTCACGAGCTTTACGATGTCGCTGGCCACCTGTTCGTATATTTTCAGAGCCCTCTTCGCCGTTGTACTTTCGACATCGTAAAGCGTCTTTTTGTCCTCTATCATTTCTTCAAAGGCCGCACTTTCCGGGACGGGAGGGTACACCCTAACGACATCCGAGAAGCTACTCAACCTCTCTAGGTTTTTCTGTGCAGACTTCAGGCGTTTCTGATACCTCACCGGCAGTATGCCTAGTATCTGCAGATTTCTGTTGAGTTTTTCTTTCACCTGCTCGATCGTGTCGAAGAGCATGAGGAGCCCCTGTACCGAGAGACCCTTCGTCTCCACCGGGATCAGGATATAGTTTGCCGCAACCAACGCGTTCAGGGTCAGTATGCTGAGGGTAGGCTGGCAGTCTATGAGTACGACGTCGAAGGAATCTACATCTTCGAGAACAGACGAAAGTACAGATTCTCTCGCCAGGGCGTTAAGGAGGGTGATGTTCAACCTCTCCAGGTACGCGTTGGAAGGGGCCAGCATTATCTCCGCACCGCCGACGGTGATGGGTACAGTTATATCGGTGACCTTCGTCCTCTCTCCTTTCTGCGTGTAACTCTCAAGAACGTCGTCCATTCCCACCTCGACGGTGTCCGGGTCTATACCGAACGCGGACGTCAGGTGTGCCTGCGGGTCAAGGTCTATGGCCAGGACCTTCAACCCTTTTCGTCCGAGTATGTACGAGAGATGCAGGACAGTAGTCGTTTTACCTGTTCCCCCCTTCTGATTCACACACGCGAGTTTAATCATATTAGTGTTTAGACACTTTTAAATATAAATACTTATAGCTTCATACCCGTCCCGGGTCTCGACTGGAAATGAGGGGTGTGTGTCCCCCAACGAGGAGACAGCAACAAAGGATATTAATAATTCAGCGGACTAAACCCATGTCAAAGATGTACGAAGGGGTCAAAACGTGGAACCCCATTGTGGGCTGCGAGTTCGACTGTAAGTACTGTATCCCCAGTTTTCGCAGACAGGCTAAGAGAAGACGGCCGTGGTGTGAGTTGTGTTACAGTTACAAACCTCACTTCCACCCGGAAAGACTCAAGAGACTCCCAAATTCTCGAAGAATTTTTGTGTGTGCCTACGGTGACATTGCTTGGGCCGAGTATCAATGGGTGAAAACCGTTTTCGAGGTGATTGAAAAACATCCAGACAGAGACTTCTACATCCAGTCAAAAAATCCGTCCGTCTTCGTCATCTTAGAGAGCGAATTCGAAATACCCGACAATGTCGTACTCGGCACGACAGTTGAAACGGACCTATCCACCTTCGTTCACGAGAAGTACCCCACCTACCACGACATCTCCAACGCCCCCCTTCCGGAGGATCGCATAACGGCCATGAAGTTGCTGAAACATCACCGGAAGTACATAACGATAGAGCCAATTCTGGATTTCAGTACTCCGTCTCACTTTGCGAGGCTCATAAAGTCCGTGGAGCCGGAGTTCATTTACGTAGGGTACGACAACCACAACTGCAGACTGCCGGAACCGCCCCTGACGAAAACACTAGACCTACTCGAAAGACTGGACTTCACAGAGGTGAGGTTAAAGACCATAAGAAAAGCCCGGTTCACCACAGAAGAACGTCTCGACACAGTTTCATGCACCTTTCCGACTGAGGTGCATGAAAATGGGTGAAGAAGGTGAGAAAACCGATACGGTGGAGATAGAACTCGAGAAACTGAGGCTCATATCGGAGTACTACGGGTTCCCACTCGCCGTCTTCTTCGCACCCCTCGAAACTCTCAGAGAGAAGATGGACGGAAAAGCCCGCCTAGAAGAGCTGAAGGCGACTATAGACAGGCTCGAAAGGATAAAGGAAGAGTTAGCAGACATTCTGAGGTGACAATCCATGCTGGTGTACACGGGCGAAAAGGACGTCACGGCCAAGGAGTACACCTGCCAGTGCTGTGGCACCAAGGTGTACGTGACGGAGGGGGAGCCGACATACTGTCCGATGTGCACGAAAGAAACCGCAACAGTACTGGGGGCAGTGAACGGCGACCTGAACAGGATGGCAAAAATAACCGTGAACACTCTGAGGGCCTACCAGCACACGGTGGAAAACCTGCTGACTTTGATCAGGACGATCTCTGAAGACAACATAGGATTCGTCAAAAAGGAGGCTGAGAGAATAATACGTGAACTAAAAGAAGACATCAAAGACCTCAAACGAGGTGCTGAGCAATGGTGAAATGCCCGAAATGTGGAGCGGAGATGATCAAAGGACACTCCATAAGGTACTATCAGAAGATTTTGAGAGACAAAGGTGGTGAGAGAATGAGACGACTGCACGTCTGCCCCAAGTGCAGTCTCAGAAAGTACGAAGAGGACGCAAGGTGAAGAACCGTGCCGGTCACCCTGAAGTTCGCCGTGTACCAGTGCGAGTGCGGAGAGATATTCAAGAAGAGAGAAATGCTGCGGAAGCACTGCGAGAAGTGGCGTCACTCCCCTGACGAGGAGTACACGGTCACCGTGAGTGTCTCGAGGGATCGCAGAAGCGTCGAGTACGAACTGACTAGGGGAAAGGCCGAGAACGGTTACCTCTAGGGGGCGTCTTTATGGTCGCGATAAGCTTTTCAACGTTCAGGGACAAGCTGCTGAGCGGGGAGAAAGACCAGACGATCCGCCCCTACTCGGAGAACAGGTACCACCTGCTGAAGGTCAGGAGAAAAAGAATTCAGGTGTACTGGAAGCAGAGGACGAAGGAGTGCGAGAAGCTGTTCGAGGCAGAGCCGACGGAGGTGTTCACGGTTTTTCTAGATCCAGACAGCCACTGCATCTACCGCTACGACGACCACGTGGGAAAGACGTGGATACCAGTGGAGGAGCAGGAGGAAATCGTGAGGAGGGACGGATTCAGGGACGTCGAGGAGTTCTTCGAGTTCTTCACGCGAATGTACGGAGAAGAGTACCTCTGGGACAACATCTTCATGGTCATCCGGTTCAGAAAGCTGGACGGCGGGAGGTGACGAAGGTGACGGCGGTCGACGATTTGGAGAGGCACTACGAACTCCTCCACGACGAGAGGAACAGCCTCCTCTACTGGTACCCGAAGGTGAAGGACGTCGCACCGACACCCAGATCGGTGTGGCTGGAGATAGACGTGGACCTGCAGTGGCTCGAAGTGGGCGTCCCGGAAAGTATAGTAAACAAACTGAAGAGGCTCGCAGCGAGGCTCGACCCCTCACCGTACCCACTGTTCATGCGGACGGACGTGTACAGCGGAAAGCACGACTACGTGGACACGTGCTACGTCGGGTCGGAGGAGGACGTGAGACCGAACCTCTACAACCTGATCGCGGACTCATTCCTGAAGGACCTGTTCACGAGGGCAGTCGTCCTGAGGGAGTTCGTCGAGCTCGACTGGAGGTTCAGGGCGTTTTCCGGTAAGCTCCCCATAGCCCCCGAGGTGAGGGTGATGGTGAGGGACGGAGAGGTGGAGAGGTGGTTCTTCTACTGGCCGGAAGACGCCATCCTGCTCCCGGACAGGCCAGACTGGAGAAAACTGCTCGCGGAGATGAGGAGAACCGCCGAAAGAGAGAGGGAGCGTTTCCTGAGCGTGGCCAGAGAGGTGGCCACGGAGTTCGACGACTACTGGAGCGTGGACTTCGCGAGAACGAGAGACGGCCGGTGGATCCTGATAGACATGGCCCTCGGAGAGGTGTCCTGGAGACCCGAACTCACCGGGAACTACACCGAAACTGTTCCAGACCTGAAAGAAACGCTCGATCTCCCCTGACACCACTCCTATAGTTTTCCGAAAGAGGAGGCGTATATATGGAGAGGGAGAACGAGACCGTCGCAGAGAAGGTGGACAGGATAATCGAGGAACTCCGGAGTCTTAAGGACCTCCTCGAGGCCGACCACGGACCTGTCGTACCGTTCGACGGTGAAGAGTTCAGGGCCTTCCTGAGAAAGCCCTACCTCCTGCTGCCCAAGTCCAGAGACGAGTACTACGTGATCGTTCCGAGGTTCGTCGACTTCCACGTCGGCTGGCTGGAGAGGCAGACCGAGAGCTACAACGTCTTCGTTATCAACCGCTACACCGCGTGGCTCACCGAGCTGCCGGAGGACCTCAAGCTGTTCGAGGAACCGCCCCACGCCACAGTAGACGGCAGATACCTCGTCACGGACGACATCGACCACTTCTGGAGGAGGTACAGACGGCACCTCTCGAGGAGGGAAGGAGACAGGATAAGGATCAAGAGGGGACACGAGTTCGAGCTGATCGCGTCTCTGATCGAGGACGGGATCCTGCCGTTCAAACCACAACCGGTGGACGGGGAAGACCTCAGGGAATGGGAAGGCATCACACTCAGAGGCTACCAGAGGAGGGCGTGGGAAGAGTTCCTGAGGAGGGGTTCGGTGGGGATCTTCTGGCCACCCGGCGCCGGCAAGTCCTACTTCGGGGTTTACATCCTCGCGAGGGTTAGAGGCAAAAAGCTCGTAGTCGTGCCGACCCGCACGCTGAAGGAGCAGTGGGAACGCAGGGTGCGGGAGACGATACCGGAGTACGAGGAGGAGGTGGACGTGATGACCTACGCCTCGTTCCACAGGGCGGCCAGAAGGGAGTACGTACTGGTCATCTTCGACGAGGTACACCACCTCCCAGCACCGACGTACGTCCGGCTCTCCACACTGAAGAGAAAGTACACCGTCGGGCTGTCCGCGTCTCCCTACAGGGAGGACGGCAAGGAGGCCTACATCTTCGCCCTCACCGGATTCCCCGTCGGGATGGACTGGTCGGAGTTCGTCGAGAGGGGCGTGATCTCAAAACCGGTGTTCAGGGTGAAGGTGGTGAGGAACGAGAGGGAGAAGCTGAAGGAACTCGAGAAACTCGTAGGAGAGGGGAAGAGAACGATAATCTTCTGCGACTACATCTCCCTCGGGAAGAAGATAGCGAAGAGACTTAACGTACCTTTCGTGTACTCCCGGACGAGGAGGAGGATGGAGACGATAACCTCGAACAGGGTGGTCGTACTCTCCAGAGTTGGAGACGAGGGGATAAGCCTGCCAGACATGGAGAGAGTCGTGGAGGTTGCCTTTCTGGGCAGGTCGAGGAGACAGCAGACGCAGAGGTTCGGGAGACTGCTGCACTCCACCAGGAGCGTCGACCACATCCTCCTGATGACCGAGGAGGAGTTCGGGAAGTTCTACCCTCGCGTGTACGCGGTCGAAGAAAAAGGGTTCAAGGTTGTTGTTGAGAGACGTTAACTCAAAACTCCGATCAAAGAGAAACACTTATCTGCCCAATCACACACTTCTAGACACACTTAACCCCTTTCCGGGAGGACATGGCCGGCAAGGTTATTATCCAAAGTACAAAGAAGTGCCACACGGTGATGTCCGTGTCTGCTAAGAGAACGTCTCTTAACGAAAAATCAGAGAAACTACAAAAACTTTTGAAGGTTGTCTCCCGTAATGGCCTACGCGACGTCCTTTACACCCTACACAGGCATCCTTACCGCTTTACAGAACTCGTATTCGAGACGAAGATAAACCCCAGAATGTTAAACAAGCACTTAAAAGCCCTAATAGACTTGAACTTGGTCGTAAAAGATACCGACGAGTACATTCTGACAGAAAACGGAAAGAAGCTAATCAAAATCCTGGAACAAATACAATACATTTTTCCAAAAAAAGAAGGTAGACATACCCCACCGCGAAGGGAGCCATTACACTGATAAAGAAACCCGCCACATATAACAAAGATGAGGGCCAGGTTTAAAGGCAAACATAGTGGAACCCACTCAAACATCGATCGCGACAGGGTGACCCAAAACATCCCACCAGAAAGAGTGATATGGAGGAAGAGAGTGACCTCCCGCTATTTATGGACAACCGTAATAGTCTTCGGCGCATTAATGATTCCTCCTCTCTCTCTACGAAGTCATACCTTCATCGTCCCAGCTCTCGCTGGAATATCTATCGCCCTAATAACTGCCGTACTGGTGTACTACGGCTCCACAGAGTACGGGATCACAAACTACCGCGTCTACGCCCGATACGGGATCTTCAGTCGCAAAATCTACGAAGGATACCTCGACAAGATAGCGGGCGTGGAAGTTAGGCAGTCCTTCTTAGACCGGCTCGTGGGAGTGGGGGACGTCATAATAACTCTACACGGTTCTGACAGTCGTATAGAATTCAGAAGCGTAGATTCTCCAAACGAAGTGAAAGACATAATAAATGATGCGGTGTATAAAAACAGGACACTCTGGGCAAAGGAGGTGTGATCGTGCTCGAAGAAGAGTTCGAAATTGAAGAATTTGCGAACAACCCTTCTCCCAGACTACCAATAGCACTCGTCCTCGATACGAGCGCTTCGATGAGTGGCGAGCCGATTGAAGAGCTAAACGAAGCCCTGAAGCTCTTCGTCGACGAGATATACAACGACGAGATTGCCCGCCACTCCGCGGAGATATGCGTAATCACGTTCGGGGGGTTGGTGAGAGTAGTCCAAGACTTCACCACTGTAGACAGAATAGAGCTCGAAGAACTCATCGCCGACGGAAACACGCCTATGGGGTCTGCCGTACTTGTCGCACTCGAAAGGCTGGAAGAGAGAAAGAACCTTTACAAAGAACTCGGAATAGACTACTACCAACCGTGGCTCGTCCTGATGACCGACGGCATGCCTACCGACTCCATTACGGGGGCGGCGGCGAGAGTCCAGGAACTCCTCGACCAAAAAAGACTCGTCGTATTCCCAATCGCCATAGGCCCCAACGCATCCATTTCAGTATTGGAAAAGTTCACCACGCCTAACAGAAGGCCTCTCAGAATGAAAGAACACGGATTCAAGGAGTTTTTCATGTGGCTCAGTAAGAGCGTGGCAAGTGCGTCGAGATCCGTTCCAGGTGAGGGGTTCAAACTCGCAGACGGCCTCGAAGGGTGGGCGAAGATAGATTGAGTCAATGAAGGTCACGACATTCACATTCACATTTACGGGATACCTCCACGCAAAGAACGGAGAGCCGTGTCAGGATTTCTGCACACACAGGTCTATGGACTGCTGCACGGCGATAGCGCTTGCGGACGGAGCGGGAAGTGCAAACCTGTCTCACATAGGGGCCAAAATATCAGCCACGACCTTCGTCGGGTACTTCGTGGCCAACCCGGAGAGGATTTTTGAAAGCAAGGACCACTTCGTCGAGAGGCTCAAGAAAAATCTGGAGAACAACGCAAGAAAGAGAGACATCAGCGTCTCAGCTCTCTCGTCGACTCTCGTAGGAGCGGTCAATTACCGCGACAGCCTTTTCCTGCTACACATAGGAGACGGTAAGGCAATCCTTTTAAGTGACGAGGGAGCGGAAATACTATCGAAAGGCGTGAAAGGGGAGTTCTCCAACGAGACGTACTTCACCACGTCAAGAGACCCCCAGATAAAAGTCGTCAGAACTGAACTAAGTCCACCGTTCTCCGTCGTCCTCATGAGCGATGGAGCGAGCACGCTCTTTTTCGACGATAAAGAGGATGTCCCTGCCCCCATACTACACCGCGTAATCTCGATGATGGGCAGACACACGACGGTAGAAATCAGGAGCAAACTCAGGAGGGCAATAAAATCTCTACCCCCACACAGGAGGTACGACGATGTATCTCTCGCCATCCTAAAGAGATGGAGGTAAAAGTGTGACCTTTCTAACGGACTCTGACCTAATAGACTTAGCTAAGGAGTATCTATTCGTAGCGGACCTCTCCGCCATAAACCAAGAAGGGTCCGAGCAGTTTTTTGAAAGGCTACTGTCTGCGATAGCCAACCACTCCACTCTGGTGGTGGGGCAGGAGGTGCTGGAAAGTGTAAAGAGTAACGAGAAAATTGGCATCCTCAGGATGTTCAATGACGCCAACGCTCTCCGCGTCGAGCACGGAGACACCGTCGAAATACTGAGGAGATTGAGCAGAAAAAAGGTGGCGCTCATCACCAGCGACAACGGCATCGGCAAAGTACCAAAAAACGTGAAAGTCATCTGCATCATGAAAGATGGAGATGTCTCACTTTGCAGTACAAAGTCGGGACCGTTCAGCCCGATCAACTACCCGACCTCCTCTCTCGTGGGGGAGGAATATCCCGTCCCTCCTCAGACCCCACTGGAAATCGACGAAGTTCCAAAAGAAGGTGACATCGTGTTTCTATCCAACGGAGAAAGAGTCAGGCTCGTCGAGACGATTTCGTCAGGCGGTGAAGGGACGGTCTACCAAACGGACGTTCCGAACCTCGTCGCGAAGATATACCGAAAGGAGAGGATCACCGCCGACCTGAAGGAAAAGGTCTCCGTCATGGTCAAGCTGAGAGAGTTTCTTCACGTTGACAAAAGTGACTTCTCGATCGTGTGGCCCAAAGCACTCGTGTTCAACTCGAAAAAGGAATTTGTAGGCTACGTAATGTCCAGAGCAGACGGTACGCCACTACAAAAAATATGCAACTCTTCGACGCTCTTGCGAAAGTACCGACACGTAAAAAGAAGCGATTTAGTGAAAATAGCCATCAACACGCTGAAAGCCCTCGACCACCTCTACTCCTACCGGGTCTTAATGGGCGACGTGAACCAACTTAACATCCTCGTGGACGAAAAGTTGAAGGTGTATCTCATCGACACGGACAGCTACCAGATTGGCCCGTTCGTCTGCAAAGTTGGAAAACCCGAGTTCTCTCACCCCGACTGGATAGGATCTAAGTACGAGGACAACCCGCGTTCTCCGAGGTCAGAAGGGTTCGCTCTTGCCATCCTAGTATTCATGATCCTCCTCCCAGGAAAACACCCTTTTTCCAAGATCGGGGGGGAAGGCGTTATAGACAACATCAAACAAAGGTTCTTTCCGTACGCCGTGAGGGGAACTGACGTGTCTTCTTACGAGAGGGCTCCTGCCGGCTACTGGAGGTACATCTGGAGTCACACGCCCCCCAAAGTCAAAGAGATCCTGCACGACATACTGGTCGGGGAAAGAGAACCCCTCACCTACGAAGAGCTGAGAGCAACGGTCAACGAACTCATATACTACCTCGAAAAGTACCGGTCGGAGATCCTGAGTGGTAAGAGAACGGACGACGTCTTTCCGACGTATTACTTCATTCCCGACTACATCCCCAAGAAGAAGCTTATCTGTCCCAGATGTAAGAAAACTTTTGAAATCTCTCTCGAAACGTACGAAAAACTCTCGAAGAGTGCAAACACCCTGACGTGTCACTACTGCCACACAATTGAGAAAGTAAGCAGAGAAATCAACAGGAAGAAAAGGAAAAAGGCTGTCGTGAAACTACAGGTGGGAAAAGTGTCACAAACGACACAGAGACACCCCAAAACACGACGAAAAGCGACCCACTCCCGCCTCACACCACCAGCTCAAAAAGTACCTACTATCGTAGTTAGGCAACACACACCCGAGAGGAGCACGAAAAAGGTAGCCCTCCTCGCAGTTGCCGGCGCGGTAACGACGATACTCGGTGTTGGGGTAAACTCTCTCGTCGTCCAGGTAGTTGGCCTCACCTCTCTTGCAGTAGGGCTTACAGCCCTCCTGAGAAAGAATTGACGTTTGGCCTCCACTTACCAGACAAAAAGGTCAATGTCTGGCTCTTAAAGCGACAAAACTACACAAACATATATATTCTTTTTTAATGGAGTACAGAACATGGAACTCAACTCCGACAAGGACTTCTACATTGTAGATATAACTAACAAGGAGAAGAACCCAGAGCCCCAAAACCTGAAGAAGACCTCCATTTCTTCATATCTCCGCAGACTGAAGATTATGAGACTATGGAGATACACGAGAAGAACTCTCGCCCTCTTCATTGCCCTCGTCATTGCGTGGGGCTTCTACACAAAGCCAACTGACAGCATGTGGACGAACGAGTACTGGTTCGGAGGCACAACGACGGTGGGAGTGGTTGGGGGGCTCTTCGCAATTTTGGCGGCACAGAAAAAGGAATCGGCAAAACTCTTCCTGGTGGCAGCGGCAATGCTTTACGCCTTGTTTAACATCTACCCCCCCTTAGCAAAACTCGTAGAAGACGTATTTCTAACGCTAAATCAGTACCTCCCGTGATCTACACAAACATACGCACCCCGACCTTGAAGACTACAACTTCAAGGTAGATCGGGAAGTAGGGAGGACGACAAGTATTTACAAAGCCCCCCTGAACGAGACGAGTAGGGCCCAAGTATACGCAACAGATGTAGAGCGAGGCGAGCGTTTCACCCAGTGATCACTTCGCCAATACTGAGGGGAACATCCCTCAACTTCTTCCCGACGATTGCTTTGGCGACTTTACCTGCCTCGCTCTCGTTAAGTGCAACGACCTTAACGGATGTTTCGACACACACCATCGACATTCCGGGGGTGAAGAGCACGGCGTCGAGACCCCTCCCACAGGTGCAACTAACCCTGCACACCTCCAACCTTTTGTCGCTCAACCTCTTTCCGACCTCGTGAATTGCGATGTTAACTGCGTCTTTCGGCGTACGAGCATTTCGGACTATCCACGGAATTATGACCCTGACGACGTATATGTTCCCTCTCTTCTTAGCTCTCCTAACAGTATTGGTACCAATATCCATTCAACCACCCTCTATTCGAGATTGCTCCAATCTCCTCCGGTTGTAGTCGATGAAGTACTGGGTCTTCTCTCTCTTGTAATCTTTCGCGTAAGAGAATATCTCGTGAATCTCCTCGTCGCTGTAGCCCTCCTCTAACAGCATGAACACGAGGTGAACTCTTGCTATGTGCTCTATCGCTCCTCTCTTACTCTCCTCGGGCATGCTCGCTACATACTCGGACTTTGAGTGGATTTTCACTATTCGCGGGTCGGCGCTCAACACACCGTGCTCTTTCAGCACGCTAACGTAGTGTTCTATCCTCTTCTTCCACCTACCTTTTGCCGGTTTAACTTTCCGCTGCTTTTTTCTCTGCCCAGCTTCCCGTTCTAACTCTTCAAGCATCACAGAAACGTACTCGAACGCCTCCCTGAAGTACCCGCTCTCCTCGTAGTGGGGCAGGTCGTACTTCCCACTCTTTACGAATCTTATCACATCATCGTACGTCATGTTCTTCAGCCGTTTGGGTGAGATGGGCGTACAGTAAAGTTTCGACTTCGAGTTGAGCGTGAAAGGAAGTCTCGAGAGTCTCGCAATCTCCGCAACGTTGAGGTCCGCCGTCTTGAGTTCGAGCAACTCGACGAGCGTAACCGCAACCCGCTTCAGCACATCTTTCGGCCTTTGCAGCTTGACCGGTTCGAAAATTACGTAAACGTGGAAGCCTTTAGAGCCGGAAAAATAGACAAGTGGCTCCACGGAGCGCGACTCCAGAAAATCCAGAACCTTCAACACATCCTTGAAGGCGAGTTTTGGGCTCTCTTTCGAGTCGAAGTCCATGAAGAGGGCGTCGATCACTACCCTGTCACGGGGCCACATCACCCCCATCTCGGGGAGGGGGGCGTCGAAAGAGTACACGGAGGCAAAGCAGTTCACGAAGTCGAAGAACTCGATATAGTTGTAGAGGTCACCCAAATCGGAGACATACATGTTTCTGGAAAAGCGTCGTCCACTCTCGGACATGTTCGCAAACTCCCGGGGATACCTGCGCCGGCAGTGCACATCCAAGGCACACTTCACGTCCTCACCTGAAGGGCGTTTCACGGTTACCTATAAGTTCAGTTTTTTATATGAATATAGCGGTTTATGCAACATTTTACTATATATTCGCCCTCCAATTGGCGGAAGTACGGTCTCAAATGAATAAACTCGATAATAACCACGGCAACACTTATATCTGTTTCGTAGTATATTGACACATGTTGGATCCCATAAACTCTGGCGAGGGACGCAAAATCGACATAGCAGCGCTGACACTAATTTTACTTTTAACGGTACCATATCTCTCTATTGTACCGGCGCACGCAGCATCAATTGTGAGCGACTACATATGGCCTGGTGGAAAAGTAATTGTACATGCCTACGATGATTACTTCGCATATCCTTACCTCGACAGGTCATACATGGAAATTCTTGGAACGAAGTATTCTTTGCATGACCAAGCAATATGTCCTAATTACGGACCTACGCCGCACTATGTCTATGCAGTAGCCCCAACCAATATAGGGCCAGAAGGAACTACTGTTCACGTAAAAGCCGCGATATACGTATCGTGTGGCGATTGCGTCCCATCGTGGTATTACGCCGAAAAAGATCTCGTATATCCAACACAACAACCACCGACATTTAGCCTTAGCAAACTTTCAGGTAATGTTGGCGACTCCGTTACTATACATGTAGGGGGCGGTCCGCTTTATCCTAAGTCATATACAGTCACATACAGTTTCGGTTCTATTGTCCTCAAAACCACCTCCTTTAGCCCCAATGACTTAGGCACCTTCACCACAACATGTTATACGCATCCATCGGGCACTTCCTACACGTTCACGGTCCCTACACTCCCACAAGGTACTTACACCGTAAAAGCGACAGTAAGTGGGCTGGCTGATTACCTCCCAACTGAGTACACTGTCGGCCAG
Source organism: Archaeoglobus neptunius (assembly GCF_016757965.1). Classification (NCBI taxonomy): domain Archaea; kingdom Methanobacteriati; phylum Methanobacteriota; class Archaeoglobi; order Archaeoglobales; family Archaeoglobaceae; genus Archaeoglobus; species Archaeoglobus neptunius. The sequence continues at coordinate 61,631 of NZ_JAEKIW010000013.1, forward strand.
TTTGAGATATTTCCCAAACTGTACTCGGCAAGCAAGAACACCTCCACCCAAGAAGTTGGCCTCCCCATCTCCATCTCCTTCACAGGAAAAGGATATGCCGCAAACACGGCATACCAAGTTAAGGTCAAAATAGGATCCCTGTATGCCACTGTTTCCCCTACAACTGTAACCTCAAATGGAGCAGGCGTAATCTCAGGAACTGTAACTGCAATAGTTCCACACGGTCTTTCTGCAGGGTCAAAATCTGTAACACTGTACATTGGGTCTAAAAGTATAAACGTGGGCACTCTTACTGTGAAACAAGGTATCAGTTCCGCGACATTTACGCCGACCAACGCTAATGTAGGGTCAACCATCGTCGTGAAATTCAGCGGTTCAGCTTACGCTGCAAACACTCAGTACTCACCCACTCTTACTATAGACGGGGTGGGAGTATCCCTTTCTCCTTCCAAGGTGCAGACGGATTCAAACGGACAGTTCAACAATGCACAGTTCTCCTTTACGATACCGAACATACCTGGCGGCTCGAAAGAAGTAAAACTGACGGTGGGTACCTCAACGCGAATAATTGGCTACCTGAACGTTGTACCACTCATAACTACTGCTACGATGGACAAGACGAGTGGAAAAGTTGGTTCGACATTCACTATTACGGCAAGTGGTAACGGCTTTCCCACTACGACTCAACCAGTCTCAGTAAAAATAGGAGGGATTAAAGCGACAGTCTCTCCAAATAGTGTATCTCCCAGCACAAGTGGTGACTTCAACAACAAGATGTTCACCGTCACAGTACCAGATGTCCCCTACGGTACCCACCAAGTGCAGTTGACTATAGGTTCCACTTCGACGGTTGTCGGCTCGTATACTATACAATCAAGTCTATCTGCATCGATAGACAAAACAAGAGCAACATACGGCGAAACGGTCAAAGTTACGCTCAACGGAAACGGGCTACCAAACTCTCAGCTAAACGTCATAGTCAAGGTTGGCGACAATCAAGTAACACCTTCTCCCCAACAAGTGACACCCACAAACGGCAAAATAAATACTCAGGTCTCGTTTACGGTCCCAACCCTCCCTCTTGACAACTATCCTGTAACCGTCACTCTGAGTTCTGGTTCGTTCAGCATCACGGCAAACGCAGGGACTCTTACGCTACAGGGAGTCGACCTACACGTAAGCTCCGCCACCGTCACATCCACCCCGCTTGTAGGCAAGCAGACTTCGATATCCTTCACCGTTCAAAACAGCGGCAATCTACCAGCGTCGAACGTAAAGGTGAACGTCCTCGCAAACGAAAACGTAATTGGAACCACCTACGTTACACTTTCGGCCTACGGGTCAACACAAGCCGAAGTCCCCTGGACTCCAAATGCTCCCGGACAAACTGAAATTAGAATTGTTGTAGATCCAGACAACAGCGTAGCGGAGCTCTACGAAAACAACAACGAGTTCAGCACATACGTAATAGTGAAGCACATCAACCTCGCGATTCAGAGTGTAGACGCACCGAGTCAGGTGCTACTCAACCACCAGTACACGTTTAAAGTTACTATCGCCAACACAGGAGATTACCCAAGCGAGTCTTTCACCGTGGCGTTCAAGGAGAACGGGGTGACAACACAGTCTTCCCAAGTGACGAATGTGGACCCATCGAGCACGGTGATCTCGACCTTCACATGGACCCCCACAAACATCGGGACAACGACAATTGAAATCGTCGTAGATTCAGCAAACATGATCGCAGAAAGCAACGAATCTGACAATTCATACAAAGTATCCTACAGTATACTGGCTCCAGAATTAAAAATCGAGAATGTGGACATTCCGGAATTAGTCTATGGTGCAGAGACTACTATAAAGGTGAGGGTGTCCAACTCTGGGAACATGCAGGCAGACACCGACATCACGATCCTCGAAGGGAACTCGGTGGCATCGACGAGCGTCGCGTCCATCTCGGCGGGAGAAACAAGTACCGTAAACCTCACGTACACCCCCGATGTTTACGGCTCGTTCCAGCTAACCGTCTGCGTAGACTACAACAACGCGTTCTCGGAACCTAACGAGGACGACAACTGCTACACAACCACTGTCACCACCAAAGCACCAAACCTGAAAGCGTCCCTAGACGTGCCTTCCAGCGTGGAGATGAAGGAAGGAGGCGTGCCAGTCAACATCACCATCACTAACGACGGGAACTACAACGCAGGCGCGTTCACGGTGCTGATAGACTACTCCTACGGTTCGGAAGTCAGAAGAATCAGCTCCCTCGCCCCACAGGAGTCGGTCAGCATTCAGACGAACCTCGACCTACCGGTGGGCTACCACACCATAACGGTAACCGTAGACGCCTCGGACGAAGTCAAAGAATCGAACGAAAACGACAACATCGTTTCAAAGTCCATAACGGTTACGGGGGCCGATCTGGCCATAACGTCCGTGGACATTCCAGAGACGATACCTCTGGGGAAGACTGCAGAGATAACGGTAAACGTGGAAAACAAAGGGACAGTACAGTTTGACAGCTACAACCTCACACTAAAAGTGAACGGAAAAGTCGTGCAAAACGTAACCACGTCCCTCAACATCGTGACCCTACAGTACACTCCAAACGAGACCGGGGCGCTGGCGATAGAGGTCGAAGCCTATCCAGTCGGCGCATTCGACGTGGACACGTCCAACAACAGGGTGGTCGAAACCATGAGAGTTACAGCGCCGGACCTGTACCTCTCGGTGGTGGCACCAGAAGTCGTGGACGCCCAGAACCCCTTCACCGTAACGGTCTCGGTCAAAAATCAGGGAGACGGGCCGGCAAACGGATTTTCACTAATAGCAACCTACGGAGACCAGATACAGACGAAACAAGCCCTGAGTTGCGATCCGGACAAGACGCTAACGTACACGTTCACATTCACGGCCCTGAAGAACGAGAGCTACTTGGTCGTCAAGGTGGATCCGGACAACATCATCAAGGAGACGGACGAAAACAACAACGAGTTCAACCGCTCCATTGCTGTGAGGGTACCGGACTTGCGAGTCTCCATCGACGCTCCCGACAGCGCCCCCGTGAACGAAAAACAGACGATCCAGATAACGGTGACAAATGTCGGCCAGATAAAAGGCTCGGGGACCGTGACGGTCCAGGTGGACAACACCACGATCACATCAAAAACGGTGACGGTGGACCCCATGAAGTCCACGACCATCAGCGCGTACTACACTCCGTCCAAAGACAAGTACAGCTACGGTAGCCATTTCACGGTCACGGCCAAGGTGGAGACGGACTTCGGAACGCACACCTCTACAGCCACGGTCAAAGTAGTGGCCCCCGACCTGACGGTGGACTACATCAGCATACCGCCCGAAGTCACTCTCGGAGAGGAAACTTATATCACCGTCAGGGTTACGAACAAAGGCGACTACAGGGCTGGAACCTTCAACCTGAAACTGCAGAACGGTGGTAGTACACTCGGAACGGTGACAATAGATGGCTTATCGCCGGGCAGCTCGGTCTCGAAGTCTTTCAGGTGGACGCCACAACAGCTCGGGAAGTACACATTCGAGGCTATCGTCGACCCCGAAAACAAAGTCGTCGAGTGGGACGAATCCAACAACAAGCAGACACAGACGGTCGTCAGGGCTCCAGACCTGGTGATAACCGGAGTCGCCACCAACGAAACGGAGTTTTATACATACTCGCCCTACAAAGTTAAGGTAACAGTGTCTAATATTGGCTCTGCACCAGCAGAGAACGTCTTGGTAAGCATGGAATATCTGAACAACACGAAGAGCGTGACGATAGGTAAGCTCTACCCGGGCAACTCCACGAATGTAGTACTGTTCTTCACGCCGACGTCAAACGGCACGGTACACGTGAACATTACGGTCGACCCCCTCGACAGCGTGATGGAGGTAAACGAAGACAACAACGTATACGAGACAGACTTCTTCGTGAACGAACCACCAAAAGACCTTAACCTCACACAAGCAAAACTCCCTGAAGGGATCCAAGAGAGGGCGACGATGACTCTTAGCTGGAGCATGTTCGGTGGATACTTTGCATGCGCGGGCGCGATAGTGTACGGGATCACGCAGTTTGCGAGGACGGGAGGAGAGCTCGGTAGAAAATATATAATGCTAGGGATACTCGGGGCAATAATCTTAACATCGCTGAACTCGGCGATAGGTTCCTTCTAAACTTTTCTAAACTTTATCCCATTTTTTTGTTGTTGTTCTCACTTGTTCAGCCCTCTTCGACTCGAGGAAAAGAAAGAGAAGAGAAAGACGTTTCAGTCTATAACTTCAATAAACAAGATTTTCTTCTCCCTGTTGAAGTAAATCGCAGCCCTCGATTGGTCGCCGATACCCAAGCTCTGTCGCACGTACTGCGGAATTGTAATCCGCCCTCCCTTGCACACCTTGGCGATACCTGCAATCGTCACGGGGATGTCATTTAAAACGATCTCCTTCTCCACCATGCCCTTCTCTCTACTGAAAATATTATAATCCTTTTTGCCTACCAGAACGATCTTACCACATTATCCATTTTCGTTTTTACTGTGTTTCGTGGCCGTAGTTACAAAAATGGTAGCAGAACATATATATACTTTTCAGAGGGAAACCTACACATGAGTAGGAGAGGCATAGTTAGAGCGGCAGTCCTCCTATCTTTAGCAGTAACAGGGATCCTCCCAGCGGCAGCGGTGGATATAACGATCACACCCTCGCTACCAGCAGAGGCGCAGCAGGGCATCTCGACGGTCCTCGGGTGGCTGTACCTCGTAGCATGGTTTGCAGTCTTTGGTGCAGGCGTGTGGGGCGTCTTCAACCTTGTAAGGGGCGATCAGGACGCTGGAAAGAAGTATCTGGGAGGAGCAATAGTCGGCGCAATAGTTCTTGCAGCACTCCCCTCCCTGATAAACAGTTTGACGGGTGGAGTCATTACCATTAACATCTAACCAACCATTTTTTTGTAAAAAAGTTAAGCCCCCGATTTTTCCCTGCACACCTGTGCCCTAAACGGTAACGATTACAAAAACGATCAGGACTGTAACTCCTGCGAGAGTTCAAATAGTTCGGACGTATTGTAGTAGTACTTCTCGAATATGACCTCTTTCTCAGCAGGTCTGTAGTCAAACACCGTAGAAGTGTTGTAGTAGCCCAACTTCAGTGAGATCTTCTCACCACTTTTTGGAAATTCGGATATGGAGTCCACACTTCCCCAAGAGGTAATGAAATAAGGTACCGCCACGTAGCTATTCTGGACGCCCATCTCTGAGAGTAAAAGCTTCATGTCGCCCGCTAGAAAGGCCACGGGCGTGAGCGTGGGAGGGTACTTCGACTGAGCTATGTCCTCGCTGTCAAGGAGAAACATTGACAGCACCCCCTCCTGACAACCAGAGCCGTTGAATTTGGGCAAGTACCAGTAAACGTCAGTGTGTCTGTATCCCGTGTATGTCAAAAAGCTCATCACGGCCGGTAAAATCTCTCCTCTCTGGATGGTGTTGCCGGCACCACTAATCAGGGCTTCGTAAGGGTAGCCCGTTCGGTTATCGTCCCTAACCACTAGGCCGGCCATGTGCCCCACCAGGTACCACGCCTCGTAGACTTTGTAATCAAAAGAGGAGCCGTAAAGCTCGTCGAGGAACTCAGAGATCTTGTCAGCAGTCCACCTGCTAACCTGATAGTTAAGATATTCCTTCGCGTAGTTTTTGTCTATCTTCTGCGGTTCGAATACCCATCGCGGTACGGGCGTCAAATTCGTCTCGATTATCTCGGGTACGGACGGAATGACCGCCGTTTCACCCCAGGGAGGCAGTTTTCCCGTGGTCGTAAAGTGTACCCTAAAATATCCCGCTGGATAGACCCTGACGACGTCTGTGCCATAGACGTCGATTTTATCTCTAACAAATACGCTGTAGTTGACGACTGCCTCTTCGTAGCCCCACAGACCCTCCGTAAAGTGATCGGCAACGCTCCCCGAGCTTCCGTGGGTAAAGGTAATGTTAGCGGCGATTAGATTTTCCACATAGTCCCCAACCATCTCGACGGCCGGTTTGATGTCGATGTAGATTGGGCTAGTACCATTGTAGACCGTACCCTTCAGAAAAATGTCGTGACTGTCCTTCTCAAAAATAAGAGTCCTCTTCTTTGGGGTCACTTTGTCGATCGTGAGGTAGGAATAACAGTAAAACACGTCGCAGTGTGTGTGGAGCTTCGCTACGACTTCTAGCTCTGCAAGGGGCCCCCACCCCTTGTAGTACCCTCCATCAAAACGGTATGTGCCAGCACCGAGGCCATACCTACAACGCTTCACCTCGGTGTGGAGGTCACCGTCCACTTTGTAGCCCAGCTCGTAACAGATGTCGAAGTCGTACTGGTCGACATCTTTTACGTCGTACTTCACGTAACCGACCACCACGCGTGAGTCCACCTTTCTAGAAACGGTACTAACGTTAAACTCTCCAGACGGGGTGTAGGGCACATCGTAAGTGTCGGGCTCGAAATCACAGTAGGTGAGGTTGAGCTGCTTGTACGGCATTTTAACGTCAAAAACTTCAGGGTTAGCGATGTAGCTCACACACGACGAGTTGTTGTAGTGGATCTTCATGATCCCAGTGAGGTTTTCCAGAACTTGGTATTGCTTGGGGGCTATCTGTCTCGCAGGTAAGCTAAGCCCCTTCAACAACAGGTCACGCATAGTCGTATTGCTACTCCCGTCTTTCACGATGAAAGGTAGTACGCTACTCAGGGTAAGCCGAGAGTAGTTCAGGGCAAAAGTGTCCTCGAGGGTGTAGTTAGCCAGTTCTTCAGGTGTCAGAACGAAAGTCTCGTTCTCGACGAGTACGGAGAGATTTGAAATTACGAATTTGCCACCCTCGTAGTGTCCAACGAACGCGTAATTTTCGTTCAGCCACTCTGCCACTGCACCGACGGCCCAACCAAGGGCCGCCAGAAAGAAAATCAGAAAAAAGAGAAATGCCAGCCCCCTCTTCATACCTTCTCATCTTCAAAAGTACCGCGTAGGAACCTCTTACTAATTTTCTTGACCTTCTTTTGCCTACGTCGCCACCCTGGTCTTTTTATTTTACCCGCTTTCGGTCTGTTAACTTTGCTTGGGTCCGGGACGTTACTCCCGTTTACGAAGTACATAACCGCGCCAAAAACGATCGCTTCAAAGGTCACACTCTTTTGGGGGTAGAACGCACCTACGATTGCGAGAAGTGAAATACCCAGCGAGACGGCAGTAGCCACTCCACTCTTCGAGTTGAGTGCACCCCATCCCACGAAGATAGCAAAGAAAAGGTACAAGATGTGCCTCACAGTCAGTTTTCCCCACACTCTTTCCGAAAGCAGGTCGGGGTTGTCGACCTCCTGAAAGTCAAACAGTCTCGCGTCGAATCCAGACATCACTCACCACCTCCGACCACTTCTTCAACCTCTGAAAAGCTGTCCTCAACATCAGCGGCAAAAGCTCGTCTTTCTGCAACGTTCGTCGTGAATGTGTAGTACTCCTGCCGAGTTGGCATGACTTGCATCGCAATTCTCTTGTCGCCCGCCTTCAGCAGCCCAAAGCCGGGACGGGCGTCAATCAACATTGACGCTTCGTGTGAAGATAGCTTGTAAATCTGCTTTAGCGTGTCGATACCCTCCTTTTCCTGCCTCAAAAGAAGTGCCGTTGCAGCTTGCTCCAGAATCGTTCTCCCCTCCGGTGTCCTCGCGATGTCTTCTGCCCTCTGCGTGATGTAGAGGAAGTTCAGGAAGTACTTCCTACCCCTCCTCGATATGTTTTCAAATAGGTTCAATACCGAAGGCGTGTCCATGTAGAGCCACGCCTCGTCGGTAAAGAAGATTGCTCTCCTGCCGTACTGGAGAAGCGTACTGTAAGCGTACGTAGAGAGAAAAGCACTGATGAGTATTTTCAACCTACGGTTTCTCACCTCTCTCAGCCCGAAGACTACCGACCCACTTAGTTTTTGGGGTTTTCCTTCGTAGATGTATATGTCTGGAGGGGCCGTGGCTCCGCGGAAGTACTGTCTCAAGCGTGCGTCTTTTATGTTCTCCACGAACTCGACGATGTTCTCGACATTCCCCTGCTGGGTAAAGAGCTCAGCCCTCAGTGTCCCTTGCAGTGGTTGGGGAACCGCGTAGAGGTCCGACAACAGTTCGGCAACTTGGGCGATGTCGAGGACTTCTTCACCCTGCATGAGGTTTATGTTCATCAACCGGATCGGGTCCAACCCAAGCTTTTGGTTTTCTTCGACCACGATGGTGTTGATACCGAGATACTTCCTCACGTCTGGAGTAACGTATTCGTTCTCCGGGTCTATACCGAAAATAATTAGGTCGTCGCCGTACTTCCTTAACATCCTGTTGAGGTAAATTTTGGCCGTCATCGACTTTCCGGCCCCGGAAACTCCGAGAATAACCATGTTGTAGTTGTGCCTCTTGTAAATGTTGAACTCAACCGGACTCCTCGTCCCCGAGAGGCCGAGAAATATACCATCCTCGTCCCTGAGGTCTTCGGCGATGAGGGGAAAGAACACCCTCATTGATCTGGTGTCGGAGTACCTCTTGACCAAGGATGCAAATCCCGCACCCACGTTTGGTGAGTAGTTGTACAGGTCCTTCTGGAAGAATGGAGGCGATTGGGCTTCGATTCCAAACACTTTCAACTGGTCTTGGAGCAACGACGACTTCTCGTTCAGTTCGTTCTTGTCTCTCCCGTAGACCGTGAACATCAAGTAGTAGTTCACGAGGTCTGCACCACTCGCAACCCTCCTGCTCAGTTCCACGAGCGCCCAGTACTCCTTTTCCGTCTTGCTGTCGTTAACGGCCTGCTCCTTCCTTCTCTTCGCCCGGTCTATGATCTCCAGAGCCTTACTCATCGGGACGGTATACCAGACCAGAGCTACGTCGTCTGCAATACCGAAAATAGAGTACAGGAAACCCTCTGCTAGTAGGGCTGGAAAACGGTAGGCAACGAAGGTTCTCGCAAACGAGCCATCGCTCAACTGTACCTCAAACGGGTAGTTTTTCACCACTCTCGGTCGCTCTTCGAAGGGATCTCGATCTAATTTTCTGGCTCCAAACATCGTCAGGTCTTGCTTCGGGGTTTTTAGAAATATCCTCTTAGAGGTTACCGAGATCGTCTCGTCGAACAGCCGGTACACCTCGTCCCTGACAGTGACGAGGAGGGTGCCCTCACCTACAATGGACAAGAAACCCTGAAAGTCGGAGAGCAGTTGGTCCCTCTCTATCTCGTTCATCACTGAGAACGGATATCCGTCAAGCTCGTAGTAGTACTCCCTCTTCTTCCTCGATTTTTTCTTGGCCCTTCCTTTGCTTTTTCCAATATCCTCTCTTATTTTTTGCGTGTCCGGTCTCTCGATGTATACCCTCTCTTCCTCGCTTACCTCAGTTTCCTCAGACTCCTCTTTTTCCAACTTCTTCTTTTTCTTTTTTCGCCTGAACATTTCCTACCTCCTCAACAACCTTTCAACTTCTTCAACGGGAATACGATACTGTCCCCCTGGCAGTCTCACGGAGCGAATCACTCCATTTCTGCACCACTTCTGAACTGTCCTCTCACTGACCTTCAACATCCCAGCAACCTCTTTTACGGTGTAAAACCCTGGCAACCTACCCCCTCCGTGGTACCATACCACTTACTAATACCCTCAAAACGCTTATAACTATTTTCGCAAAAAAACACTGGAAGCGGAATTACAACTCAATTTCGCATACCGGTGGGGCTATGGCGGGTGAGAAGTTTATAATTGACTATAATTCGCATAATAAACCCGACAGAACTAAAAGGAACCTAAAGAAAACAATCCGGGACGCCATCATGTCATTCTCTATCGTGGTCGGACTGACAGCCTTGCTCTCCGCTTACCTAACCGTCCTCACGACATTTACCTTCGCATATTTTTCCGAGGAAAAAAGAGTTATCGTGGACATAAACGCGTTAGGGGAGGCAGAACTGGAAGCGATGTCCCTCATGCTTTCAACCCCTTTCGTGGTGTTCACACTGTACTACCTACTCAAAAAAGCGCTTGGCAGGCAAAAGAAGTGATTTAAGCCGTTGTGCGTGGGGGATGTTGATAACATATTTATATGTTTCCGAAATAAAGAGAACATGGTATTTAGCAAGTTGTTCGGAAAGAAAAAAGAAGAGAAGAAAACAACCGAACCGACGAGCGACGATCGCGGGGAGGAGCTCTATCGAGCTTATCTAGAGGATCACTCAATGTCGAAAGCTTTTTTCGACATGACCCTCAACGAGTTTCTTGGGAGGAAAATATACCAGTACGACGCAGACGAGAAGAACCCTCACAGATTCCTGCTCACGATAGGTATAGACAGGGAAACCGAAATGAGCAAGGTCGTACTTGGAGGAGCCAACTGGACGCCTTTTATATTTGGCTTCGTAGACAGCCAACTCCACAGGCGGGTACACTTCACAGACAAATCTTCTCACCTTCCCATTCGTACTCTCGTGTACTTCACATCTTACGACTTTGACGAGCAGATAATGCGAAGACTCTTCAACATGCCCGACCCGGCAATTTACGAAGATGAGGCGTTCCACGAGGCGAAGGAGGTGGCCAAAAGCGTTCCGATATTTTTCTCTGAGCACCTGAGAAACTACGGCGTGACACATTTATTCCCAAGCAGTCTGAGAGCAGTGGACGTGGACGTGATAAAGATTACTCTGGACAACTACATTGTAGAGATCCCTGACTCAGTACCTGTAAGAGCGTTCGGGGAGGTCCTCAGGAGAGGGAAACTTAGATTCGAGGATTTCTACAAAATGTTGTTCGAAGATTGCACGAACTGGCTCAGAGAAGAGTTCCCAGAGTTCCAGAACGTTGATAGTTTTTACTTTGAAGCCTCAGTTGAATACGCAGTGCTCATGCTAACGCTCCTTACAGAACTCGGAGTCACCAACTTCGGCGAGAAAGAGATGAATGCCTTCTTTGACCGTGTGGATAAGCTGTCAAAAAAGTATAAACTCTGACACTCTCTGCCAAAAAAGGGGAGAGGTGGTAAAGTTTTTTAGTTATCTTCCCTCTTCATCGTCTTTCTACCCTTCCAGCGTCTCGTGTGCCTTCACTCGCGTTGCGCAACTCACCCCTCGAAAGTGACATACGTTGTTTTCTAATTGTTGTAGGTTCAATGCCGTAAAACGGAGCCATAGCCCCAATGCTGTGGTCGTAGAGGCCATAGACAAAGTGTTTTCCGAAACTTCCACTCCACTCCGCTACCGCTCTTCCTACCTGCACGACACCCGACTTCAGCCCCTCAACGATCTTTTCGTGTGTGCGTGGGATAGCCGTGATGTCAGGCGCTCCCTCTGCTATCACCTGCTCGCGGACAGCTAACGTGGCCCTCGTGGACGGTGCGTAGCCTACATCCGGGAGGCCACCCGCCCCTCTCGAAACAATTGCACTCGACCCTCTTGGAAATGCACTCGAGGGAGGTAGTGGCGC